>JACXUS010000148.1 GCA_014763785.1 Sphingomonadales bacterium
ATCCTGCCCTTCGCGCTTTTCGTGCTGCTGTTCCTGATCGCGCCGACGATGAAGATCGTGCTCGGTGCCTTCCAGCGCCCCGATGGCAGCTTCACTTTGGCCAATATCGCCGGACTCTTCACCCCGTCGATCATGGCAAGCTATTGGATCTCCATCAAGATTTCGCTGGCCTCCTCGTTCTTCGGGGCGCTGATCGGCTTTCTGATGGCGGCGGCCATGGTGCTGGGTGGGCTGCCCCGCGCGGTGCGCGCGCCGCTTCTGACCTTTTCGGGGGTCGCCTCGAACTTCGCCGGTGTGCCGCTCGCCTTCGCCTTTCTGGCGACGCTCGGGCCGCTCGGCCTCGTCACCGTGTTCCTGAAAACCGAGCTCGGCATCAACCTGCGCATGCTCGGCTTCAACATCCTCAGCTTCTGGGGGCTGACGATCACCTATCTCTTTTTCCAGATCCCGCTGATGATCCTGATCATCACCCCGGCGCTGGATGGTCTGAAACGCGAATGGCGCGAGGCGGCCGATTGTCTGGGCGCCAGCGTTACGCAATATTGGAGCATGGTGGCGCTGCCGATCCTGTTCCCGACGATCCTCGGCACCTTTGCGCTTCTCTTCGCCAATGCCTTCGGGGCGGTGGCGACGGCAATCGCGCTGACCGGGTCCTCGCTCAACATCGTGCCGATCATGCTCTTTGCGCAGATCCGCGGCGATGTGCTGGGCGACCCGCATCTGGGCTATGCGATGGCCTTCGGGATGATCCTGATCACCGGGCTCGCCAATGTCCTCTATATCGTTCTGCGCATGCGCTCCGAGAGGTGGCTGAAATGAAGCGCGCCGCCGCCTGGTCCGTCCTTCTGCTCGGGCTTGCCTATTTCATCCTGCCGCTCGTCGGCATGGTCGAGTTTTCGCTGTCGATGAAGCGCGGGGTCTATAGTTTCGAGGCTTACCGCGTGGTCTTCGCCGATCCGCGCTTCCGCGAGACCTTTCTGTTTTCCGTCATGATGGCGCTGCTGACAATCGCCTTTGGCGTGCTCCTCGTGGTGCCGACCGCCTTCTGGGTGCGGCTCAGGCTGCCGGGGCTCAGGCCCTATGTCGAGTTTGTCACGCTTCTGCCGCTGGTCATTCCCGCGATCGTCACGGTCTTTGGCTATATCCGGCTTTACAACACCAGTAGCTGGCTGCCGCTGACCGGATCGATCTTTGGCACCAACCTGCTTTTGATTTTCGGCTATGCCACGCTGTCGCTGCCCTATATGTATCGCGCGGTCGATACCGGGCTGCGCACCATCGACGTGGGCACCCTGACCGAGGCGGCGCAGTCGCTTGGCGCGGGCTGGGTCACGATCCTCGCGCGGGTGATCCTGCCCAATGTGCTCGTGTCGGTGCTGTCGGGGGCCTTTGTCACCTTCGCCATCGTGATGGGCGAATTCACCATGGCGGCGCTGCTCAACCGCCCGGCCTTTGGCCCCTATCTGCAGCTGATGGGCGCCAACCGCGCCTATGAGCCCTTCGCGCTGGCCACGATCGCCTTTGTGATCACCTGGGCCTGCATGGGGCTGATGCAGCTCGTCACCCGCTTCTCGAAACATCAGGGGGCCAGATGACCTTCCTTACCATCTCGCATCTGGAAAAGAGCTTCGGCGCGAACCGGGTCGTCAAGGATTTCAACCTTGAGGTTGCGCAGGGCGAGTTCATCTCGCTGCTGGGCCCCTCGGGTTGCGGCAAGACCACCGTTCTGCGCATGGTCGCGGGGTTCGAGACGCCCAGTTCCGGCACCATCGTGATCGACGGGCAGGAGGTCTCGCGGCTCAAGCCCAACCGGCGCAACATCGGCATGGTGTTCCAGAGCTATGCTTTGTTCCCGAACCTGACCGTGGCGCAGAATGTGGGCTTTGGCCTCAAGGTCGCCGGGATGCCGGGCGCGCAGATCGCGCCGCGGGTGGCCGAGATGCTCGAGCTGATCGGCCTGCCGCAGCTTGGCGAGCGCTATCCCTATCAGCTCTCGGGCGGGCAGCAACAGCGCGTGGCGCTGGCCCGGGCGCTCGCGCCGAAACCGCGGGTGCTGCTCTTGGACGAACCGCTCTCGGCGCTCGATGCCAAGGTCCGCGTGTCGCTGCGCAACGAGATCCGCGCGATCCAGCGCGAGCTCGGCATCACCACGATCTTCGTGACCCATGATCAGGAAGAGGCGCTGTCGATGTCGGACCGCGTCGTCGTCATGCATCAGGGCATCGCCGATCAGGTCGGCACGCCGTTCGAGATCTACAACCGCCCCGCGACCCGGTTCGTGGCGAATTTCGTGGGCACGCTGAACGCGATCGAGGCCGAGGTGCTCGATGCCGCCAGCGGCCGGGTGCGGATCGGCCTGCACGAGGCGGCTTTGGGGCGCGCGCTGCCCGTGGGTCCGCGCGTGACGCTGGGCCTGCGCCCCGAGATGGTGCGCCTCGGCCCGGGCGAGATCACACTCTCGGGCCGTATCGCCGAGGTCGATTTTCTGGGCTCGGTGATCCGGCTGCGCGCCGATGTGGGCTCCGAGCGCATCGCCTTTGACACGTTCAACACAAGCCACGCCGCGCCGCCCAAGGTCGGCGAGACCGTGGCGCTTGGCCTGAGGGCCGAGGATGTGCTGATCCTCTCGGAGTAAGCGGGACCACCGGCGCGGCAGGGCCCCCGACCGGCCTGCACCCGACGGATGACCCCGGTTGAAGGGGGCGGGGGCGCGCGGGCCAAAGGCCCGCGCGCCCCCGGGCGCCGCGCCTGCGCGGCGCAACGCGGCCCAGCCGCACCGCTTGCGCGACATAATCCTCTTGCCCCGGTCCCGCCCGCGCCCGGGCGGCGACTCCGGGCGCCGCGCCTGCGCGGCGCAACGCCGCCCAACCGCCCCGCTTGCGCGACATAATCCTCTTGCCCCGGTCTCACCGGCGCCCGGGCGGCGCCCCCCCGGGCGCCGCGCCTGCGCGGTGCAACGCGGCCCAACCGCACCGCTTGCGCGACATAATCCTCTTGCCTCGGTCTCACCGGCGCCCGGGCGGCGCCCCCCCGGGCGCCGCGCCTGCGCGGTGCAACGCCGCCCAACCGCCCCGCTGGCAAGGCGCCCCCCTGAGTGGACCAGTGCCCCCATTGATCGCGCACGGCTGACCCTGTGGGCCATGCCGGGATGCAGCGGCCGCACCCGCCGCCAATGCCCGGCTCAGTTCAGCAACAGCGGCCCGGGGCCCTCTGGCTACCTTCGCGTTGTGCGGTACACTACCGTCGCGACGGCCGCCGGGTCTGCCCGCTCTCACATGACAGCACCCGGATCGGGGCCTGCCCGCGACCGGACAGGCCGCCTCTGATCGGCGCGCCGGTCCGCGCCGCGCCGCTTCATGGATCGCGGAGATGGGCGACCCGTTGGACTGCAGCGAGAGGCGCGATGCGCACAGGCGCCACAGGCTCTCCCACAGGATGCCGCGGCTTCGGGCTGATGCTGCACGCGCGCCCTACGGGATCTCTTGGGGGGGGGTGGCGGGGCTGATCGGATCGGGGCGCGCATGACCGAGGCGCTGCGCTGGTGCCGGGCGCCGCCCGCGCGCTCAGCATCGAAGAGCGGCCCGCCCGATGCATCGCGCCGCGCCGCCCCGCAGGCTGCGGCCTGACTCTGCGGCCTGAGCCTACGACTTGATGCTGCGATCGCAGCGATGACCGGTCGCGGCCTTCGCGCGGATGCAGGTGCCAATTGGCGGCAGGGGCGCCCTCTGCGGTCTCGGTGGTATCCAGTGGAGGGCCGCGTCCGCCCCCGGGCAACAGGGTGACGGCATGGGGGCGGGGGCAGGGCAGCGGTGCACTCGCCTCGGCGAGACAGGTTCGCCCGGCAGACTGGCCGCGGCGCGCCGAAAGGGGGCGAGCGAGCCGCCCCGCCCCCGAATTGTCCCATCGCCCCAACGCCTTAGCGCCTTGCCGTCTTGGCGCCGCATCGCGCCGCGTCGCCGCCACCCCGAAACACCAGACGCACGTCAAACCAACGACGGCACGGCCCGTTGAAAGGCTCCGCATCCCGGTCTGCGCGATCATGCCCGGCGCGCCTCGGCGCCCCGCAAGCCTCCGACATGGACGGCGCCATCGTATCACGGGCGGCGCAGCGCGGGCGCTGGCCATCGGCCCGGCCTGCCGCCTGAGGCAGAAGGGGCCGGGCGGGGCTCCGGCCCGATCACACCCCGCAGCGGCGAGGGCGGCGGGCGCTCTGCGGCTAGGAGGCGGCGCGCAGCCGCTCCTGTTGCGGGCTGAGCTTGAAGATCGCGCTCAGATCCTTCAGCGACAGCGCCTGATTGCGCAGCATCTGGACCGCGGCCGAGCTTTCTTCGAACATGGCCGCATTGTGCTGGGTCACCTGATCGAGCTGGGTCACCGCGGTTGTCACCTCGGAAATCCCCATCGCCTGCTCTTCGGACGAGGCGGCGATCGCCCGCAAAAGCGCATCGAGCTCGCCCACAAGCCGTTCGATCGCGCCGAGCGATTCGCCCGATTGCGTCGCAAGCACAACGCCCGATTTGACCTGCTTTTCCGAGGTGCCGATCAGGCCCGCGATCTCCTGCGCGGCTTCGGAAGAGCGCTGCGCCAGCGCACGCACCTCCGAGGCGACGACCGCAAAGCCCCGGCCGCTTTCCCCCGCCCGCGCCGCCTCGACGCCCGCATTCAGCGCCAGCAGGTTGGTCTGGAAGGCGATATCGTCGATCACCCCGGTGATCCGCGAGATCATCTCGGAACTGCGCGCGATATCGTTCATCGCCTCGATCGTGCGATCCACCACGGCGCGCCCCGAACTCGTGGTCTCGCGGGTGCGCTCCACCGCCTGCGCAGCATCCTTGGCGCCGCGGCTCGAGGTCTCGACCGAGGCCGAGAGCTGGTTCATCGCCGCCGCGGTCTCTTCCAGCGAGGCGGCTTGCGTTTCGGTCCGCCGCCCGAGTTCGCTCGAGGCCGAGGACAGGCTGGCCGTTTCCGCCTCGATCATCTCGGCGCTTTCGACAATCGAGCCCGCGAGTTCGGAAAACCGGGCCATCGCGGCATTGAAGTCGGTGCGCAGCTTTTCATATTCGGGCGGGAAGGTTTCGGTGATGCTCTGGGTCAGATCGCCGCGCGACATCGCTTCGAGGCTGCGCGCGATCCGGTCGACCACCTCCGCCTGACGGGTGAGATAGGCCTCGCGCTCCGCCTCGTTCCGGGCGCGGACCTCTTCCTGTTCCTGACGGGCGCGCTCTTCGTCGCGGTGACGCTGCGCGGCGGCCTCGGCGTCGCGTTTCTGCGCCTCGATCTCGCGTTGTGCGGCCTCTTCGCGGGCCCGCGCCAGTTCGGCCTCGCGCTCGCGGCGGGCCTGTTCAAGGGTCGCGCGTTCGACCAGCGCCTGACGGAAGATTTCGAGGGCGCGCGCCATCGCGCCGATTTCGGAATGCGCCTGCGTATAGGGGACCGGGGTGTCCGTCTCGCCCTTGGCAAGGCCCTGCATCCGCGCGTTTACCACCGACATCGGGCGCGTCACCGACCGCGCGAGCAGGGTCGAAACCAGCAGAAGCAACACGATCGTGGCCCCGTTTGCGAACATGGCAAGCTGTCGCAGATGCGAAAGTTGTGATTTGATATCAGAGACATAAGAGCCGGTACCGATGATCCAGCCCCAGGCGGGAAACTCGCGGACGAAACCGATCTTCTCTTCCGGCTCGGTGCTGTCGGGTTTCTGGAAGTAATAGATCAGCGAGCCGGAGCCATCGGCGTCGATGATCTTCTTCATCTCCTGAAACACCGGGGTGCCGTAGAAATCGGCGTAATCTGCCTTGTTGGTGCCGACCCATTGCGGCATCGTCGGATGGACCTGAACCACATAGTCGTGGTCGATGGCGAAGAAATAGCCCGACTGGTCGAAGCGCAGACCGGTAAGTTCGGCCCGCCCGCGCGCCTGCGCCTCGTCAAGCGACAGGGTCCCGGCATCGACCTGCTCCTGGAGCATCACCAGCGTCGAGATTGCCGTATCGGTGACATCGCTCAGATGGACGCGGCGCATGTCATAGGCATTGCGCACCGCGATGAACTGCAGGGCTTCGGACAGCAGAAACGTGGCGAGGGCGGCGATCGCGACAATGGCATAGATCCGCGCGGCGATCCCGTGCAGCTTATGTCTGAGCATGGGGGAGTCCTTCTCTGGCTTGCAGGGAGCATTCCCCGAAACCTCAAAGATTCCGTTTATTTTTCAAAGATTCCGCCCCGTCCTGCGGTCTTTGGGCAAAGATCGCTAGCGGCGGTGGGGGCGGCGGCCGGGGCGGTGCGGCCGTCTCGGCGGGTGTGATCGCACAAAGCGCGGCGCTGCTCTCGCGCCAGAGCGGGGCCAGATCGGGCAGGAGTTCGGCAATCCGGGCGCCCGCCTGCGCGCGCGCCTCGTTTTCCAGCGTCCCGAGCAGGCGGCGCAGGCGCGCGGCCCCCATCAGCGCGGCCGCCCCCGCCAGACGATGCGCCGCGCGGCCATGCGCCTCGAAATCGCCCGCCTCGGCGGCGCGCGTCATCTCGGCGATCTGCTTCTCGCCATCGGCAAGGAACAGCGCCCGCGTTTCGGCAAAGCCCGCAGGCCCCAGCGCGTCGATCAGATCGGTCAGCACCTCCTCGTCGATCAGGGGCGTGCCCTGCGGCGCAGGCGGCGGGGCGGGACCGGCCAGAGCGGCCAGCGCATGCACCAGCCCGGTGCGGGTGATCGGCTTGGTCAGGACCTGCGTGACCCCGGCCGCTTCCAGCTGCGCGCGCGCCTCGGGCAGGACATTGGCGGTCACGGCATAGATCGGGGCCATGCGGCTCGGGCCGGGGGCTGCGCGGATCGCGGCCGTCGCCTCGATCCCGTTCAGCACCGGCATGTTCATATCCATCATGATCAGATCGAACCGCTGGGCGAGCGCCAGATCGACCCCCTCCTGACCGTTGCGCGCCTCGCTCGGGCGGTGGCCCGCGCGGCGCAGCATCTCGCAGAGCACGGTGCGGTTGATCGTATTGTCCTCGACCACCAGAACCTCGAGCGCGCGGCCCGGCGCGGGGGCCGGGGC
>JACXUS010000451.1 GCA_014763785.1 Sphingomonadales bacterium
GCGCATTGCCCCTCCGACGGTGTACCGCGCTTTGGAACACCTGATCCGCGACGGCCATGTGCGGCGGATCGAATCCCTGAACGCCTACCTGTCCGTCGAAACCGATGCGCCCGGTCCGGTGGTCTTTGCCATCTGCGATGCCTGTGGCCGGGTGCAGCAACGCGATGCCGGGGCGGACGTCGCCCGGATCACCAGGGCGTTGGAAAAAGACGGGTTCCGGCCGACGCAATCCATGGTCGAGGTGCATGGCCGCTGTGGCGACTGCGACGCCGCTGGGGGCAAGGCATGAAAGGCTTCAGCCTGATCCTGTCCGGGCTTGGCCTGCGGCTGGCGGTGGCGGCGGTGGTCTCTGGCCTCTTGTGGGCGGGTTTTGCGCTGGTGGTGGGGTAAGCCATGCCCGCGATTGTCCTGCACGACCTGACGCTGGGCTATGACCGTCACCCTGCGGTGCACCATCTGGATGCGACCATCGCGACCGGCAGCCTGACGGCGATTGTCGGGCCGAACGGCGCGGGCAAATCCACGCTGCTGAAAGGCATCGTCGGCGCGCTGACGCCGCTGGAGGGCAAGATCACCCGCGACCCCGCCCGCCTGGCCTATCTGCCGCAGCAGGCCGAGATCGACCGCAGCTTTCCGATCTCGGTGCGCGATCTGGTGGCGATGGGGCTCTGGGCCGAGATCGGCGCCTTTGGCCGTATCCGCCCCGCCCAGGCCGACCGCATTGCCGCGGCGCTCGCCGCCGTCGGCCTGACCGGGTTCGAACGGCGCCCCATCGGCGCGCTGTCGGGCGGGCAGATGCAGCGCGTTCTGTTCGCGCGGCTGCTCCTGCAGGACGCAGAGGTGATCCTGCTGGACGAGCCTTTCACCGCCATCGACGCCAGGACCGCCGCCGACCTGATGGCGCTGGTGCAGCGCTGGCATGGCGAGGGGCGCACGGTGCTGGCGGTGCTGCACGACCTTGACACGGTGCGCGCAGAGTTCCCCGACACGCTGATGATCGCGCGCGAGCTGGTCGCGCATGGGCCGACGGCGCAGGTGCTGACCGCCGCCAACCTCCTGCGCGCGCGGGCGATGTCCGAGGCGTTTGACGACAACGCCCCCGTCTGCACGCCAGAGCAACGGGGCGCGGCATGATCGACCTGCCCCTGGCCCCGTTCCTCGACTTTGCCTTCATGCGCCGCGCGCTGCTGGGCTGCATCGCCATTTCCATCGGCGCAACCCCGATCGGCGTCTTTCTGATGCTGCGTCGGATGAGCCTGACCGGCGACGCCATGGCCCATGCCATCCTGCCCGGCGCGGCGGTGGGGTTCCTCGTGTCGGGCCTGTCGCTGGGCGCCATGACCATTGGCGGGCTGGTGGCGGGGATGGCCGTGGCGCTGCTGTCGGGCCTTGTCACCCGCGTGACCGCGCTGAAGGAAGACGCCAGCATGGCGGCGTTTTACCTGATCAGCCTTGCCGCCGGCGTGCTGATCGTTTCCGTCAAGGGCAGTTCGGTGGATCTGCTGCATGTGCTTTTCGGCACCGTGCTGGCGCTGAACGACGATGCGCTGATC
>JACXUS010000452.1 GCA_014763785.1 Sphingomonadales bacterium
TCATGCCCCCCCGCCGCGGGCAGCGCAGGTCCGCCCAGCACCATCGCCATGCGGTCGCGCTGCGGGGTGACGGTGAAGGGCTCGGCGGTCAACCGCGCAAGGATCTCGGGAGCGAAGCGATCCGCCTGCGGCCCGAGGATCAGCCGGATCGGCGCGCCCGGATCGGCCGCGGGCAGCGGCGCGGCGGGCCGCAGGCAGGGCCCATCGAGCTCGGGCCCAAGCGGCAGCCGGTCGCCCGCCCGCAGCGCGCGCCCCTCATGCCCGCCGAGCCCGCTGCGCAGATGGGTCGCGCGCGCGCCCAGCACCGGCACCGTCGCGATCCCGCCCGAGAGCGCGAGATAACCCCAGGTGACGCCCTCGGGCGCGCCCAGCTGCAACACCTCGCCCGGGGCCAAACGATGGCTCTCGCCCGCGGCGACGGGGCGCCCGTCGATGCGAATATCGCAAGGCCCGCCGACCACCGCGAAGCGCAGCGCCCGATCCGCGCGAAACCGCCCCGCGGGCCCGGCAAATTCCAGCGCCGCCGCGCCAGGATCATTGCCGCAAAGCGCATTCGCGAGCGCCATCGCATCGGCGTCAATCGGGCCCGCGCCCGAAATCCCCAGATGCCGCAGCCCGCGCCGCCCGGCATCCTGCACGCTCAGGAGCGGCCCCGCGCTCAGAATCTCGATCATCCGCGGCCCTCCGGCTCGGGGCGTGGCTCCAGCCGCCCGGCGGCCAGATCGGCGGCGATGGCCTCGGCCTCGGGCGCCTCGACCGGGCAAAAGCGGATCCGGTCGCCCGCCCGAAACAGGACCGGCGGCTCGCGCCCGGGGTCGAAGCTGCGCCACGGCGTCCAGCCGATATAGCGCCACCCCGAAGGCCCCGCGACGGAATTGATGCTGGCCTGCTGCCCGCCGATGCCGATCGCGCCCGCCGGGATCAGCTGGCGCGGGGTAGCCAGACGCGGCATATGGAGCGCCTCGGGCAGCCCGCCGAGATAGGCAAACCCCGGCGCAAAGCCGATCATGTAAACGCGATACTCCGCCCCCGCATGCAGCGCGATCAGCGCTTCGGGGCTCATCCCCTTGGCCTCGGCCAGCGCCGCCAGATCCTGCCCGACCGCGCCGCCGTAAAGACAGGGCACCCGCCACAGCCGCCCCTCGGGCGCGGGCGCGGTGATGGCCTGCGCCGCCCACAGCGCCGCCAGATGCGCCTCGAGCACGGCGCCGCGCAGCCGCTCGGGATCATAGCCCACCAGCACCGAGCGATAGGTCGGCACGATCTCGGTCACGCCCGCCAGCCCCTCGGCCTCGAGCGCCGCGGCAAAGCCGATCAGCCGCGCATTGGCCGCGGCGTCAATCGTCTCGCCCAGCTGCAGCACCAGCGCACGATCGCCAGCAGGGAGAAAGGTCGGGGTCATTCTGGGTCGTGTCCTGCAAGGTCGGCGCCGCGGTGTCGCCCCAACATGGACGATCCCGCGCGCAAGCGCCATCGCGAGAACACCGCAGGCTCAGCGCCGCCCCTCGGCCCGGTCGATCAACCCCTTGACCCACACGGCAAAGGCCC
>JACXUS010000149.1 GCA_014763785.1 Sphingomonadales bacterium
AGATCGACGGTGACCGCCAGCGTCACCAACGGCCGCGCGCTGCGCTACGCCAAAGGCTCCGCGCGCGGCCTCCTACACCATGTGCTGGGACACTGCCGGCGGGTTGGGGCTGGGTGCCCATCTGCTGGTTCTGCATAACATGCCTCATATGTCATCACCGTGCCTACCGATAAGGCGCTTTGAAAACGGCGATACTATGGCAGAGCGCTATGCCGGGGCGCGAAAACCGTCAAGTCGCGAAGCGGCGATCGGTGGGGGCTGCGCGGGGTTCTCGCGCGGATGTGAGAAGGCGGATGTGAGAAGGCGGATTTGAGCGCGCCGAGGCGCGCAGACGCAAACGCCGTCCCGGTGCGGTCCCGCCGGGCGCTGGCGGGCCTCAGAGCTCGGCAGAGAGGTCGCCCGCGCCGCCGGTCAGCACGGCGCCGGGCTTCGCCCCGCAGATCGGGATCCGGCTTGCCCCGGGCAGCCGCAAGAGATGCTCCAGCGCCTCGTTATCGGCCACCATATCGGCCAGCGAATGGCGATCCATCGAGGCATAGAAGGCCTCGAGCGCGCTTTCCAGCGCCTCGCGGAACAGGCAGGCCTCGTGCAGCGGGCAGGTGTTGGTGTCCAGATCGAAGCATTCGGCGAAGGGCAGCACCGCCTCGAAGGCGCGCAGCACCTCGCCCACGCCGATCTGATCCATCGGGCGCGCCAGCCGCAGACCGCCCGCACGCCCGCGCTGGGTCTCGATGAAGCCGCGCTGCGCCAGCGTGTTGACCACCTGCGCCAGATGATTTTCCGAAGCATTGCAGGCCTCGGCGATCTCGTGCTTGCGCACGATCCGTCCGGGATTGACCGCGCAGAACATCAGCGTGCGCATGGCCAGATTGGTGCGGGTTGTCAGACGCATGGACACTCCTTGTTTGAGTCTCTTTACGCCCTTCGCGCCGGGGCCGATTTGACGCAGATCAGATATTTCGGATGTATCAATGACCGGAAACGGAAAACGGGGCCCGAAGGCCCCGTTCCTGCCGCCCCGGATTGGTCGGGACGGGGGCGGCACTGTGGTCTGGCCCGGCTCACATCGGCGCGGGTTTCGGCGTCGCGCCGGTGCGCACCGGCAGGATCGGATGCACCACTTCGGGCTGCTCGCCGGTCAGCGTGCCAAGGAAGGCCACGATATCATCCAGCGTCGCCTCATCCAGTTTTTCGCCAAGCTGCGATTCCGCCATGATGTCCACGGCCACTTTCAGATCCCACACCTTGCCCGAGTGGAAATAGGGCGCGGTGATCGCGATATTGCGCAGCGGTGCTGCCCGGAAGACATAGTCGTCATCCGCCGTTTCGGTCACGGCAAAGCGGCCGCGGTCGTCTTCGGGCAGGATGTCGGCGCCGGGTTTCTCGATCAGGCCGAAGGGATAATAGCCGTTGCCGCCCATGTTGATGCCGTTGTGGCAGGCGTTGCAGCCCTTGTCCATGAAGGCCTGCAGGCCGCGTTTCTCCTGCTCGTTCAGCGCGCCGTCCTGACCCATCAGGAACTGGTCGAATTTCGAGTTGGGGGTGACCAGCGTCGCCTCGAAGGCCTCGATCGCCAGCGCGAAATTGTCGAAGCTGACCGGGTCATTCTCGCCCGGGAAGGCGGCCTGGAAGCTCTCGACATAGGCGGGCATCGAATTGAGGGTGGCGACGACCTGATCGGGGGTGTTGTTCATCTCGACCCCGGCCTGCACCGGGCCCTTGGCCTGCGCGGCCAGATCGGGGGCGCGGCCATCCCAGAATTGCGCGATGTTATAGACCGCGTTCAGCATGGTGGGCGCGTTGCGCGGGCCCGCCTGCCAGCCATGGCCGACCGAGGTTTCCAGCCCGTCCACGCCGCCAAGCCCCACGTTGTGGCACGACTGGCACGAGAACAGGCCCGATTTCGACATCCGCGGATCGAAGAACAGCATCGCGCCCAGATCGACCTTCTCGCGGGTGATCGCGGCGCCACTGGGCAGGGCCGGGGGCTGCATCGGGATCGCCTCGAAGCTCTCCTTGGCGGCGGCGCGCAGGGCGGCATCATCGGCCAGCGCCGGGCCGGCCAGTGCCGAGCCTGCGAGCAGCACGAGGGCGAGTGAGCGTTTCATGGCTGAGTTCCTCCATAAACTCTGTTTCTGGAATAATTCTAAGATCACGGGTCCGTGAGGAATTTGATCCAGATCAGATTTGGAATGATTCCAGATGTGGTGGCCTGTCGCAGGCGCCCATATCGGGACAGGCGAGGGGCGAGACAGGCGAGGCGACAGGCAAGGACGGTGGCTGCCGCTTGCAGGACTTGACGGGCCGCGCTTCTGGCCCCACTCAGGGGCAAAGAACGGAGGATGGCATGGCCCTTGAAGATGCGAAGACCCAGATCGACATGGCCTTCACCCGCACCGATCCGCGGGGATTAGCCTATGAGAATGCCTTTGGGGGGGCGGTCAGCTTTCTGCGGCGGCGCTATACCAAGGATCTGGCGGGCGTCGATCTGGCGGTGACGGGCGTGCCCTTCGATCAGGCGGTGACGCATCGCCCCGGCACCCGCTTCGGGCCGCGCGCGATCCGCGAGGCCTCGACGCTGCAGGCGTTTGATGCGCCCTATGGCTGGGGCTTCGATCCGCTCAGTGAAATGACCGTGGTCGATTATGGCGATATGGCCTTTGACTATGCCTATACCGCCGATGTGCCGGACCGGGTGCAGGCGCATATCGCGGGCATTCTGGCCGCCGGCGCGGGCACGATCACGCTGGGCGGCGATCACTTCATCACCCTGCCGATCCTGCGCGCCTATGCCGAGCGCTTCGGCCCCGTCGCGCTCATTCAGTTCGACGCGCATTCCGACACCTGGGCCGATGACGACATGAGCCGGATCGACCACGGCACCTTCCTCTACAAGGCGCTGAAGCAGGGCGTGGTGGCGCCCGAGACCACGGTTTCGGTGGGCATCCGCACCGACAACCCCGATACGCTCGGCGTGCATATCCTCGATGCGCCGCAGGTCCACCGCGAGGGCGTCGATCAGACGGTTGCGCGGATCAAACAGGTGGTGGGGGACCGGCCCTGCTATATCACCTTCGATATCGACTGCCTCGACCCGGCCTTTGCGCCCGGCACCGGCACGCCGGTCTGGGGGGGCTTGGCGAGCTGGCAGGCGGCGGCGATCCTGCGCGGGCTGGCGGGCATCCATCTGGTCGGCGGCGATGTGGTCGAAGTCTCGCCGCCCTATGACACGACCGGCGCGACCGCGATCGCGGGCGCCCATGTGGCAAGCGAGCTGATCGCGCTTTACGGCTGGACGCGACGCCCGGGCGGGGGGGCCTGATCCCTTGCTCTGGCGTCTTGGCCTTGCACTTCTGCTGATCGGGATCCTCGGCTTCGCGGCCTGGGTCCGGCTCGCGCCGGTGCGGCCCGAGCGCTGGCACCGCGTCCCGAGCACGGCCGCGCAGGTCGGCGACTGGGTCGAGCCGGGCGGCTTTGAGGCGGTGCGGCAATTGCCCAAACCCCAGGCCGCGATGACCGCGCTCGATGCGATCATCATGGCCACGCCCCGCACCACCCGCCTCGAGGGCGCGCCCGAGGACGGGCTGGTGACCTATGTCACCCGCTCCGCGCTCTGGGGCTTTCCCGATATCACCAATCTGTGGATCGAGGGCGGGCGGCTGCATATCCGCGGCCATCTGATCTATGGCCGCTCCGATCTTGGCGTGAACCGCACCCGGATCGAGGGCTGGCTGGTGCGCGCGGGCCTTTGAGGCGCCCGCCTGTGGCAGGCCTTCGCCTCCGGCGGGGATATTTGAGCACAGATGATGAGGCAGGGTGCGCGGCGCTGCGGGACCAAGGCGCGGGACCAAGGCGCGGGCCCGAACCCGATCCGTGCCGATCTCGTGCAGGTCCCGTCCCATCATCTGTGCAAAAATATCCCCGCCGGAGGCACATTCCCCGAGCCGTGCGGCCCGTCCCTGCGGCGCGCGCGCAGCCCAGCATCCGGCAGGGTTGGGGCATCGAAGGGGCGCGGCGATCCGCTCCGCTGCGCTGTGGCGCCGCGCCCTCAGCGCCACGATCTTTTTGCGCGCCCCTTGCGGGCTCGTCCCGGCCGGATTATCTGCGCTACGCAATCCCGGCGGAGGGTCCGATGCGCGCCAGCCTGCAGTATTTCCATTGGGCCTTCGGCGTGACCGCGCTTGGCCTCGTTCTGGCCTTCTGGCTCGGCTGGGAGATGGGCGGCGGGCTTGGGCCCGCGCTGCGCTTCCTGATGATTGCCGCGGTGCTGGCGGTGCTGGAAATCAGCCTCTCCTTCGACAATGCGATCGTCAATGCCAACAAGCTTGAGACGATGACGCCGGTCTGGCAGCGCCGCTTCCTGACCTGGGGCATTCTGATCGCGGTCTTTGGCATGCGCATCCTGTTCCCGCTGCTGATCGTGGTCGTGGCCGCCCATATCGGCCCGCTCGAGGCGCTGCGGCTCGCCGCCACCCAGCCCGCCGACTATGCGCATATCATCGAGGGCGCGCATATCGGCATCGCGGGCTTTGGCGGGGCCTTCCTGATGATGGTCGCGCTGAATTACTTCATCGACGAGGGCAAGGAGATCGACTGGATCGCCGCGCTGGAACGCCGCCTGCGGGCCTGCGCCTCGATCCGCGGGCTTGAGGTGGCGCTGGTGCTGGCGCTGGCGCTGGCCTTTGCCTTCGTGCTGCCGCCGCAGGACTCGCACCGCTTCCTGTTCGCCGTGGTCGCGGGGCTTCTGACCTTCCTCGGCGTCGAGGTGCTGGGGCAGGTGCTGGACCGCGCCGATATGGCCGGCCGGGCCGCGCAGGGGGGCTTGGGCGCCTTTCTCTATCTCGAGGTGCTCGACGCCTCCTTCAGCTTCGATGGCGTGATCGGCGCCTTCGCGCTGACGCAGAACCTGTTCCTGATCGCGATCGGGCTCGGCATCGGGGCGATGTATGTGCGCTCGATGACGCTGATGCTGGTCGAGCGCCAGACGCTGAGCGAATTCCGCTATCTCGAACATGGCGCCTTCTGGTCGATCCTGCTGCTGGCGGTGATCATGTTCGCCCAGACGCTGTGGCATATCCCCGAGGTGATCACCGGGCTGATCGGCGCGGCGCTGATCGGTATGGCGCTGCTGTCCTCGTTGCGCGTTCGCACTGCCTGAACGGCAGATAATCCCGTGCGACTGCGCAGATGGCAGGGTTCACACCGCGCGTCCGGCTGTTAGTCTTCACCGAAACGAAAGACGCTTCGGGCAGGATCGCGGTCAGAACGGCCGCGGACCGCGGCGTCAGGGATCGAGGGAGAGAGCGATGCCGCTTCACGAGTTGCGTTTCTTGCCATTGCTGGCCAGCGGGGTGCTGGCGGTTCTGTCGCTGGCGGGGCTGGCGCTGTCGCCATGGTTCTGGCTCGGGGTGCTGGGCTTCGGCCTGCTGACGGCAATCGGGGTGCGCGACCTGATCCAGCCGCGCCATTCGATCCTGCGCAACTATCCGGTGATCGGCCATCTGCGCTTTCTGTTCGAGGGGATCCGCCCCGAGATCCGGCAATATCTGATCGAGAGCGACGAGGATGAGGAGCCGTTTTCCCGCGATGACCGCTCGCTGGTCTATCAGCGCGCCAAGAATGTCGAGGATGCGCGCCCCTTCGGCACCCGGATGCGGGTCTATGATTCGGGCTATCAGTGGCTGACGCATTCGGTGCGCCCGCGCCATATCACCGATACCAATTTCCGGGTGACGATCGGCGGGCCTGACTGCACCCAGCCCTATGACGCCTCGATCTATAATATCTCGGCCATGTCCTTCGGCGCGCTCTCGGCCAATGCGATCGAGGCGCTCAACCGCGGCGCCGCGATGGGCGGCTTTGCCCATGACACGGGCGAGGGCGGGATCTCGCGCTATCACCGGGTCGGCGGCGGCGATCTGATCTATGAAATCGGCTCGGGCTATTTCGGCTGCCGCAACCCCGATGGCTCGTTCAGCCCCGAGCGCTTCGCCGAACAGGCGGCGAACCCGCAGGTCAAGATGATCGAGATCAAGCTGAGCCAGGGCGCCAAGCCCGGCCATGGCGGCGTGCTGCCCGCGGCCAAGATCAGCCCCGAGATCGCCGAGGCGCGCGGCGTGCCGATGGGGGTCGATTGCGTCTCCCCGGCCTCGCATTCGGCCTTTTCGACGCCCCTGGAGATGATGGCCTTCATCGCGCAGCTGCGCGAGCTGTCGGGCGGCAAGCCGATCGGCTTCAAGCTGTGCATCGGGCACCGGCGGGAATTCATGTGCATCGTCAAGGCGATGCTGCAAACCGGGATCACCCCCGATTTCATCGTGATCGACGGCAAGGAGGGCGGCACCGGCGCCGCGCCGCTGGAATTTGCCAACCACATGGGGATGCCGCTCGTCGAGGGGCTGACCTTCGCGCATAACACGCTGCGCGGCGCGGGGCTGCGCGAGCGGATCAAGCTGGGCGCCTCGGGCAAGCTGATCACCGCCTTCGATATCGCCAAGGTGCTGGGTCTGGGCGCCGACTGGGCCAATTCGGCGCGCGGCTTCATGTTCGCGATCGGCTGCATTCAGGCGCAGGCCTGCCACACCAACCGCTGCCCGGTGGGGGTGGCAACCCAGGACCCGCGGCGCGCCCGCGCGCTCGTGGTGCCGACCAAGGCCGAGCGGGTGGCGAATTTCCACCGCAACACGATGAAGGCTCTGGGCGAGATGACCGGCGCCGCGGGGCTCGATCACCCGGGCAAGTTCCTGCCGCATCACTTCCTGCTGCGCGAGAAGGACCGCCAGATGGTCGTGGCCCATGAGGTCTATCCCTATATGCCCGAAGGGTTCCTCTTGCGCGAGGATGACGAGCGCTTCGGCTTCCTGCAACGCTGGCGCCGGGCGCGCGCCGAGGCCTTCGAGCCGATCGACGACGGCGTTTAAGGGCGGGGTCTGGGCG
>JACXUS010000150.1 GCA_014763785.1 Sphingomonadales bacterium
GGGGGGCCTCCTGCGCGTGCAGGGGGGCGGACAGGGTCAGGACAAGGAGCGAAACGGCGGCTTTCATACCCTTGCGATAGCGCCGCGTGGCCCTGCGGCAAAGTCACAAACGCGCCAACGCGGCGGGCGTGGCCGAGATGTCGCAGGCGACCGAGCAAAAGCGTGATCGCGCGGGCGGTGCTGCGGGCTTGATTGCGCGGGGCAGTCGGCCCACCTTGGGGGAAGGCCTGTTCCGACGGAGGGCAAGATGGATCTGACCGGCAAGTTGTTGATCGCCATGCCCGGGATGGGCGATGCGCGATTCGAGCATTCCGTGGTGGCGGTCTGCGCCCATTCGCCCGAGGGGGCGATGGGGCTGATCGTCAACAAGCCGCTGCCGAAGCCCGGCTTTGGCGATCTGCTCGGGCAGCTCGGCATTGCCGTCACCGTCTCGGATCGCCCGGAAACCACGGCGATCCTGTTCGGCGGGCCGGTCGAGACCGGGCGCGGTTTCGTGCTGCACAGCCCCGAATGGCGCGGCCGCGGCACGCCGATGCGGGTGAGTCCGGCGCTGGCGATGACCGCGACGCGCGATATCCTCGAAGATATGGCGGCGGGCTGCGGCCCTGATCGCGCGCTTCTGGCGCTGGGCTATGCCGGCTGGGGGCCCGGGCAGCTCGAGGCGGAGATCCTGGAAAACGGCTGGCTGATCGCCGAGGGCGATGCCGAGCTCGCGCTCGATCCCGATTTCGCGACCAAGTGGACACGGGCGCTCGGCACCATGGGCATTGATCCGCGCAGCCTGTCGGCCGCGGCGGGCCGGGCCTGAGGGTTGCCCCCAAAAGGGGGGCTCTGCCCCCGTCTGCTGCGCAGCCTCCCCCGGGATATTTGGAGCACTGTTGAGGAACAGGGTTTCTCCTCAACAGTGCCGAAATATCCCGAGGGGTGAGGCCGCAGGCCGAGGGGGCGAGCAGCCCCCTTTCTGGTTCAGCCGCGGGGCGCTGCGGCCCGGCGCAGGCGGTCGTTGATCGCGCGGCCAAGCCCGGTTTCGGGCAGGGGCGCGACGGCAATCGTGGCGGCGCCGGTGGCGCGGGCGAGCCGGTCGGCCGCGCGCAGGGCGGCGAACAGGGTAGCGGCCGCCTCGGTCAGATCGCCGCTGGGCGAGAGGCTGATCTCGGCGCCCGGGCAGGCGGGGCCGAAGCCGATCCAGATCTCGCCCGCGCGCTTGTCGTGGGCCTCCAGCCGCACTGCGGCGCCGGGGGCGTAATGCGAGGTCAGCTGCCCCGGGGCATTCGGCAGATGCGCGCCATCGGCGGCGATTTCGGGGGCGGCGACGGGCTGCCCCAGCGCGGCCTCTAACGCCTCGAGCGGCAGCCCGCCGGGGCGCAGCAGCCGCGGCGGATCGACGGCGAGGATCGTCGATTCGACCCCCACCTTGCAGGGCCCGCCATCGACCACCGCCGCGATCCGGCCCGCGAGCCCCTCGATCACATGTGCGGCCGTGGTCGGGCTGACCTTGCCCGAGGGGTTGGCCGAGGGCGCGGCGAGCGGCCCGCCAAAGGCTGTCAGCAGCGCGCGGGCGACCGGATGCGCGGGGCAGCGGATTGCCACTGTCGTCAGCCCCGCGCTGACCAGATCGGAGATCCCGGCCGCGGGGCGCAGCGGCAGCACCAGCGTCAGCGGCCCGGGCCAGAAGGCTGCGGCCAGCGCGCGCGCCTGATCATCGAAAACCGCGATCGCCTCGGCCGACGTCAGATCGGCCACATGCACGATCAGCGGATTGAACCGCGGCCGCCCCTTGGCTGCGAAGATCCCCGCCACCGCCGTGCCATTGCGCGCATCGGCGCCGAGGCCATAGACCGTCTCGGTGGGGAAGGCGACGAGCCCGCCCGCCGCCAGCAGCCCCGCTGCCCGCGCGATACCCGCGGCATTGGCTGCCAGTTCCTCGGTTTTCTGATCCATCGGCCCGCCCGTGACGCTGCGTTGCGGTTGAAGGGCCCTTCCCTTGCGGTAACTTGGCGCCCGTGACACACAGGACATACGCGCGCGGCCGGTCTTTGCCAAGCCGCAGCCCAAGGAGGAAATCATGGCCTATCGCTCGCCCGTTTCGGAGCTGCGCTTCATTCTCGACCGGGTTGTTCCGCTGGCGCCGGTGGCCGCGACCGAGATGTTTGCCGAAGCGACCGGCGAGACGGTCGAGGCGATCCTGACCGAGGCCGGGCGGCTCTGCGATGAGGTGATGGCACCGCTGATCCGCAATGGCGACCTGCACCCCGCGAAGCTGGAAAACGGGGTGGTGCGGTCCTCGCCCGGGTTCAAGGAGGCCTATCAACAGATCGCCGAGGGCGGCTGGGTCGGGATTTCCTCGCCGGCCGACTATGGCGGGATGGGGCTGCCCTTCACGCTGTCGATCGCGGTCAATGACATGATGTCGGGGGCGAACCTTGCGCTGCAGCTCAACCCGCTGCTGACGCAGGGTCAGATCGACGCGCTGGAGCATCACGCCAGCGATGAGATCAAGGATCTCTATCTGCCCAAGCTGATTTCCGGCGAATGGTCGGGCACGATGAACCTGACCGAGCCGCAGGCGGGCTCTGACGTCGGCGCGCTGCGCACCAAGGCCGAGCCGCGGGGCGATGGCACCTATGCGGTGACCGGGCAGAAGATCTACATCAGCTGGGGCGATTCGGACCTGACCGAGAACGTCTGCCATCTGGTGCTGGCGCGGCTGCCCGATGCGGTGCCGGGCACCAAGGGGATCAGCCTCTTCATGGTGCCGAAATATATCCCCGACGCGAACGGCAACCCGGGCGTGGCCAACAGCCTCAAGGTGGTCTCGCTCGAGCACAAGATGGGCCTGCACGGCTCGCCCACCTGCGTCATGAGCTTCGAGGGCGCGACCGGCTGGATGGTCGATGGCCCGGGCAAGGGCATGGCCGCGATGTTCACGATGATGAACAACGCGCGGCTGAATGTCGGCGTCGAGGGGATCGGGATCGCCGAGGGGGCCTATCAGAAGGCGCTCGCCTATGCGCAGGATCGCGTTCAGTTCGCCCCGATCATCGAACATGCGGATGTGCGCCGGATGCTGGCCGAGATGAAGGCCGAGATCTTCGCCGCGCGCTCGATCGCGCTGGCCTGTGCGGTGGCGATCGACATGAGCCGGGCGACGGAGGATGCGCTGCACGGGGCGCGCGCGGCGCTGCTGACGCCGATTGCCAAGGCCTATGGCACCGAGGTCGGCATGTGGGTGTCCGATCAGGGGATTCAGGTCCATGGCGGCATGGGCTTCATCGAGGAAACCGGCGCCGCGCAATATTACCGCGATGTCCGCGTCACCGCGATCTACGAGGGCACCAACGGCATTCAGGCGATGGACCTTGTCGGGCGCAAGATGATGGACGAGGGCCGCGCCGCCTTCCGCCTGCTGCAAGAGGTCGAGGACGAGGCCCGCGCCGCGCGCGAGGCCCTGCCCGAGCTGGCCGGTGCCGTCTGGGAGGCCGCCGAGACCCTGCGCGAGCATACCGAATGGATGCTGGGGCAGGGCACGCAGGACCGTTTCGCGGGCGCGCTGGCCTATCTGCGGGCCTTTGCCCGGGTGCTGGGCGGGCATTACCACCTGCGCGCGGCGCTGGCCGAGGGGGCGGACAGCGCCCGGGCCAAGCTGGCTGCGGTCTATATCCGCCGCCTGATGCCGCAATATGCCGCGGCGCTGGCCGAGGCGCGCGAGGGGGCTGCGGGCCTCTATGCGCTGTCGGTGGAAGATCTGGCCGGATGAGCGGTCTGACGCGGGGCGGGCTGCGCTATCCGTGGTCCGACCCGCCGGCCTTCGGGGTGCCGGTCCCGGTGGCGGAAGGGGTGCACTGGCTGCGCCTGCCGCTGCCGATGGCGCTCGATCACGTCAATTGCTTCGTGCTCGATGACGGGGACGGCTGGACGCTGGTCGATCCCGGCATCGACACGCCCGCCTGTCGCGCGGCGCTGCTGGGGGCGCTGGATGGCCCCCTTGCGCACAAGCCGGTGACCCGGGTTCTGGTCACCCATTACCACCCCGATCACATTGGCCTGGCCGGGCTGATGCAGGCGCGGGGGGCGGAGCTGTGGACCACGCGCACCTCGTGGCTGTTCGCACGGATGCTGACGCTGGATGAACAGCCGGTGCCGGTGGCGCAGACGCTCGAGTTCTGGCGGCAGGCGGGGATGGACCCGGATCTGCTGGCGCGGCGCGCGGCCGAGCGGCCCTTCAACTTCGCCGATTGCGTGCATCCGATGCCCCCGGGCTTTCGCCGTATCGACGAGGGCCAGATCGTCACCGCCGCCGGGCGGCGCTGGCTTGTGCGGATCGGTCAGGGCCATGCGCCCGATCATGCCACGCTGTGGTCGCTCGACGATCACCTGATCCTTGGCGGCGATCAGCTGCTGCCCTCGATCTCGGCCAATCTCGGGGTCTATGCGACCGAGCCCGCGGCCGATCCGGTGGCCGACTGGCTGGCCAGTTGCCGCGGGTTCCTGCCCGATGCGACCGAGGATCATCTGGTGCTGCCCGGCCACAAGCTGCCCTTCACCGGGCTGCCGCTGCGGCTGCAACAGATGATCGAGAATCATCTGGGCGCGCTGGAGCGTCTGCGCGCGCGTCTGGCCGAGGCCCCGCGCACCGCGGCCGACTGCTTCCCCGCGCTCTTCAAGCGGCCGATCGGCGAGGCGGAATATGGCCTCGCGCTGGTCGAGGCGGTCGCGCATCTCAACCACCTGCTGCATCGCGCCGAGGTCCGCCGCGAGATCGGCCCCGCGGGGGCGTGGCTCTGGCGGCTTGCCTGAACTCGACTGGTGACAGCGCGCCCGGCCCGCGCTAGCCTGCGCGCAGGGAGATCAAGGGAGGACCGCATGGCCGAGCATCAGCAGGGCAGCATGGATATTCGTGTCCAGGAAAAAACATTTGCCGGATTTATCCGTTTTGTGACCTATGCCACGGTTGCGATTGTCATATTTCTGGTGTTTCTCGCACTTGCGAACGGCTGAATAGCCGCCCCAAGCACGAGGAGACCAGGCAGATGCGCCTGTTGAAGATCATCTGCCTGTTGGCGCCGCTTGCGCTTGCCGCCTGCGGTGCCAAATCCGTCTATGCCCCCGAGGACGAGGTCCGCAAGGCCGCTTTCGTGTCTGATGAGCCGCCCTCGGTCACGCTTTACACGGTGATCCGCAAGCCGTCCGGGGCGGGCGGGCATTCCGGTCTGCTGATCAATGGCACCGAGCGGGTGATGTTCGACCCTGCCGGCAGCTGGTATCACCCCTTCGTGCCCGAGCGGAACGATGTGCATTACGGCATCACGGAACGGATGCGGAAATTCTACATCGACTATCACGCCCGCGAGACCTGGGATGTGCTGGAGCAGAAAGTGCCGCTGACGCTGGCGCAGGCCGAGGCGCTGCGCGCGCGCGCCGAAGCCTATGGCCCGGTGAGCAAGATGTTCTGCGCCAGTGCCACCTCGTCGATCCTGCGCGGGGTGCCGGGGTTCGAATCGATCCCCGCGACGATGTCGCCGATCAAGCTGTCGAAGGCGTTCCGCGCGCTGCCCGGCGCGACCGAGCGGCTTTATGAGGATGGCGACCCGGAAAACAATACCGGCGTGCTGATGACCCAGATCCAGCATCCGAACCACGCGCTGCGCGACGTCGGGTTCTGATCCCCGGTGGGCCGGGGGCGGTTTGGCCGCCCCTTTCGCCCCTTTCGCCCCGTCCGGCCGGTCAGCCGATCAGCCACAGCCCCAGATAGAGCGCCGCAAGCCCGCCAAGGATCGCGGCCAGCGTGTTGCGGGTGATCAGCCCCGCAAGCACGGTGACCCCGGCCGCGATCAGCCGCGCGGGGTCGGTCTGCCCGCCCGTCGCTTGCGGCCAGATCACCAGCGGCGCAACCAGCGCGGGCAGAACGGCGACCGCCGTATAGCGCAGATAGCGCAGTGCCCATGCGGGCAGCGGCCGGTTCCCCAGCAGCCCAAGAAAGGAATAGCGCAGCACGAAGGTGCCGATCCCCAGCGCCACGATGATCATCCAGATCGTGGGAGTGCCGTAGAAGTCCCTCATGCCGCGGCCCTCCGCGCCAGCCAGATCTCGGTGCGCGCGCCCGCCACCATCGCCAGCGCCGCCGCCGCCAGCACCCCTGTGCCCGCGGGCAGCGGCGCGAAGACCAGCGCGCCGATCACCGAAGTGCCCGCCGCCACCAGATGCGGCACCGAGCGCAGGCTGGGCGCGATCATCGCCAGAAAGGTGACCGGCACCGCGAAATCCAGCGCAAAGGCGGGCGGGATCGACTTGCCCAGAAAGACCCCCGCCATCGTCCCCACATACCATGTCGGGCAGGTCGGCAGACAGGCCCCGGCATAGAAGGCGAGCTTCTCGGCGACGCTCTGCTCGGGGCGGCGGGCGTAATCGGCATCGGCCAGCGCGAAGCTCTGGTCGATCATGAAATAGGCGACCAGCGCCTTTTTCCACGCGGGCGCGGCGCCCAGATGCGGGGTCAGGCTGGCCGAATACATCGCCATCCGCAGGTTCACCGCGAGCGAGGTCGCCAGCACCAGCACCGCGGGGGTGTGATCCGCCATCAGCTGCACCGCGGTGAATTGCGAGGCCCCGGCGATCACCAGCACCGAAAAGCCCATCACCTCCCAGAAATTGAACCCGGCCTCGGTCCCGGCCACGCCGAAGAGCACGCCGAAGGGCACGACGACGATCAGGAACGGCAGTCCCTGACGGGTGCCGCGCCAGAAGGCGCGGGAGAGGGCGGGGCGGTCGGTCATGTTCGGGCTTGCCTGCGCAGGGGTGATAGGCCAGTTCTAGGCACAACGACGGGGGGCGCCAAGCGCGCATTTGTATCGGAGGCAATTGCCATGAGGACGGCGGATCAGGCCGCGGGCCGCATTGCCGGGCTGGTTCTGGCGGGCGGTCAGGGGCGCCG
>JACXUS010000151.1 GCA_014763785.1 Sphingomonadales bacterium
ACCACGGCGCGGCCTTCGGTCTCGGCGAAATCCGCGATCCGCAGATCCTGGGTTTCGAAGGGAATATTCACGTCGAGCAGCACGACCACGACCTCTGCGAAGCGCACGGCGCGCAAGCCGTCGGCCACCGAGAGCTTCTCGACCTTGTCGGTCACGCGCGCCTTCTTGCGCATCCCCGCCGTGTCCCAGATCCGCATCGGCGTGCCCATGAACTCGGTCGTGACCGAGATCGCATCGCGGGTGATCCCGGCCTCGGGTCCGGTCAACAGGCGATCCTCCCCGAGGATCTTGTTGATCAGCGTCGATTTGCCCGCGTTCGGGCGGCCGATCACCGCGAGTTGCAGCGGTTTTGCGGCCGAGGGCGGCTGGTAGGCGGGAATGTCGCCTTCCTCGATCTCCTCGTCGATGACCACATCGGTCTCGGGCGCATTCGCGGCGTGGCGCTCGGCGAATTCGTCGGCCAACGGCACCAGCGCGGTATAGAGGTCGTCGAGCCCCTCACCGTGCTCGGCCGAGATGCGCAGCGGCTCACCCAGACCAAGGCTCCACGCCTCCATCGCGCCGGCATCGCCCGCAGCCCCTTCGGCCTTGTTGGCCGCGAGAATCACATGGGCGTTCTTCTTGCGCAGGATATCGGCGAAGATTTCGTCAGCAGGCGTCACACCCACGCGCGCGTCGATCAGGAACAGGCAGATATCGGCCTCCTCCACCGCGCGCTCGGTCAGGCGGCGCATCCGGCCCTGGAGGCTGTCATCCTCGGCCAGTTCGAGACCGGCGGAATCGATCACGATAAAGCGCAGATCGCCCAGACGCGCATCGCCCTCGCGCAGGTCGCGCGTGACCCCGGGCATATTGTCCACTAGCGCAAGGCGCTTGCCGACAAGCCGGTTGAACAGCGTCGATTTGCCGACATTCGGGCGGCCCACGATGGCCAGGGTAAAGCTCATGATGCCCTCCTTGGGCGTATACGAGCGGCCCCCTTACACCCTAAAAGCCTCACTGAAAAGCGTGCAGTTTCCCGTCGCCGCCCACAACGTAAAGGGTGCGGCCTGCCACGACCGGGTCGGTCGAGGCCCCGCCCGGGATCTTCGCCTCGCCGATGAGCGAGCCGTCGACCGGGCTGAAGACCCTCAGCATCCCGTCGGAAGAGGCCACGTAAAGCTTGCCGCCTGCGAGCACCGGGCCGTAATTGGCAGTGATCGTGCGCTGCTTCTTGACCTTTTCCTTCTCGTAATAAGGCAGGTCCTTGGACCAGATCTGCGCGCCGGACGCCGCATCGAGGCGCACCAGCTTGCCATTGTCCGAGGTCAGGAAGATCGAGCCGCCCACAACCTGCACGGGGCTGTTCGCCCCTTCGGTCGCGGTCCAGAGCCGTTGGCCAGAAGCCACATCGAAAGCGGCGAGCTTGCCCGCCGAGGAGCCGGCATAAAGCGTATCGCCCACCACGACCGGATCGCCGGTCAGATCCACGACCGAAGCATAGGCCACGCCCGGACGAGCGCCCGCGACCTTGGCCTGCCAGGTCGACATGCCCGATTTGCGCAGCGCCCCGGCAAGGATCGCGCGCAGGGTGAGCGGCGCCAGCGCGCCGGTCATCGCCGTGTCGATACCGCCCGTGCCGTCGATCTGCGCGATCTGGATCGCAAGGCCATCCGGGCGCAGCGCGAAGCGAAAGCGATATTCGCCCGCGATGTCCTGAAACGGCGAGACATGGAACACCTTGCGCGCGCTGAGCCGCGTGGCGGCGGTGATCGGGCCGGGGCCGGGGGGCAGCAACAGATAGCTGTGGCGCTGGCCGAAGGTGTTGTTCACCTCGGCGATCACGGCGAGGAGCGCATCGCCCTCGATCAGCAGCCAGAAGCTGACCGGGTTGAACCAATAGCCCAGAAACCGCGGCTGGGTCAGCAGCGCCATCACCCGGCCGGGGGCGCGCGGCAGGCCAGCTTGCGCAAACTGATCCCAGGCCCAGTCGGCGCCCCGGCCCGCCCCGCGCGGGCCGCCGTGATCGCGCCGGTATAGCGCGAGCAGGTTGAACCGCTCCAGCGACAGACCGCGCGGCGGGCGCGCGGTTTCGGGCGCCAGCAGCACCAGATCGGCGCGGGTGCGGAAGGCGTGGCGCAGCGGGCCGCGGCGGGCATGGGTGATCTCGGCATCAAAGGCCAGCACCGCGCCCGCGGCCAGTCGTGCGGCCAGCGTCACGTGCGCACCCGCGCAAAGGGCCGGGCGCGCGCCACGCGCCACGCGCTGGCAAAGCCGTCCTCGTGAAAGCCGTTGCGCAGCCAGGCCCCGGCAAACCATGTGTTGCGCGCCCCCTGCATCGCGGCGATCTGACGTTGCGCCGCCAGCGCCGCCAGATCGAAGACCGGGTGGCTGAAGGCGACCTCGTCATAGATCAGCCGCTCGTCGATCGGCTGGCTGGGGTTCAGGCTGACAAACAGCGGATCGTCCTCGGGGATGCTTTGCAGCCGGTTCATCCAATAGCTGACATCGACCGCGCCGGTGCCGGTATCGCCCCGGCTGACCCACGAACTCCAGCATTTGCGCCGCTGCGGCATGACGCGGGGATCGGCATGCAGCACGGTGCGGTTGGGCTGAAACCGGATCGCGGACAGGGCCGCGCGCTCGGCCGGGTCGGCGTCCGACAGCATCCGCAGCGACTGATCGGGATGGCTCGCAAGGATCACATGATCGAAGGCCTCGGGTTCGGCTCCTGCGGCGCGGATCTGCACGCCCGCTTCGGTGCGCTCGATCGCCTCGACCGGCGTGCCCGGGCGCAGGGCAACCCCCGCCCGCGCCAGCGCCTCGGCCAGCCGCGAGACATAAGCGACCGAGCCGCCCTCGACCGTCCACCATTGATGGTGCTGGCCCTTGGACATCAGCCCATGATTACGCATGAACCGCACCAGCGCCTGCGCCGGGAAGGCGGCGATGCCCTGATCGGGCGTCGACCAGATCGCGCCGCAGAACGGGTAAAGATAGGCCTCGCGGAAGGCCGTCCCAAGGCCCATCCGCGCGACCAGCTCGCCGATCGTCAGATCGGGCGCGGCGGCGACCTCGGCCTCGGCGCGGGCATTGAAGCGCAGGATATCGCGGATCATCCCGTAAAACCGCGGATCAAGCAGGTTGCGGCGCTGCGCGAACAGCGTATCGGCCGAGCGCAGCGCATATTCGATCCGCCCGCCATCGAGCGAGACGCCGAAGCTCATGTCCGAGCGGATCACCGGCACGTCGAGATCGCGAAAGAGCCCGGTCAGATGCGGATAATTGGTATAGTTGAAGACGATGAAGCCGGTATCGACCGGCTGATCGCCGCGCCGCCCGGCGGTCACGGTGCGCGCATGCCCGCCAAGGCGCGGCTCGGCCTCGAAAAGGGTCACGCTGTGATTGCGCGCCAGAAGCCAGGCCGCAGAGAGGCCGGAGATACCGCCGCCGACGATGGCGATGCGCTGGGGCGCGCCTTGGGTGAGGTCGAATGCCATGGGATACCTTGGGTTGCTTCATCTAACCCTACGCGCCGCGGCGGCCCGCGGATCACTCGAGTGAAGATTTTTCCGCGATAAGTGATCCGCGGCCGCGCCTGCCGCGTAGGGCTCACATGGAAACCGTCATTGCGCCCGTCCGGGACAGAGCTCATACCTTGGTGATGCCCGCGCCCCGATCGGGGAGGCCGGGCCTTGATGAGACGTCGAAGAGGGTGGAGGCCCCGGTGACCAACCCGGTGACGAAAGAGATTTCCGCTCTCAGTCGCGACCTGATCGCCGTGCGCGACCGGCGCGACCGGGAGGCCTTCGGGCGCCTCTTTGATCATTTTGCCCCCCGGCTCAAGGCGATGCTCCTGCGCGGGGGGCTGCGCGATGGCAGCGCCGAGGATGTGGTGCAGGATGTGATGCTGGCGGTCTGGCACAAGGCCGCGCAATTCGACCCGCACCGCGCCGATGCGGCGGGCTGGATCTATGCCATTGCGCGCAACCGCCGGATTGATCTGGCGCGCCGCAAGCCCCTGTCGCAGCCCGAAGAGATGCCCGATCTGCCCAGTCTCGAGCCTGACGCCGGTCAGGTCCTGTCCCTGCAACAGGAGGCCCGCGAACTTGCCGCGGCCCTCTCCCGCCTCGCCCCCGAACAGGCCGATGCCCTGCGCGCCGCCTATTTCGACGACCTCCCCCAAAGCCGCATCAGCGAGATGACCGGACTGCCGCTTGGCACGATCAAATCCCGCATCCGTCTCGGCCTCGACCGCCTCAGACACGAGCTGAGGAGCATTGCCCCATGACCGACATCCAGCATCACATCTCTGACGACATCCTCGACGATTATCGCCGCGGGACCCTGCCGCATGCCTTTTCGGTGGTGGTGGCCGCCCATCTGTCGCTGTGCGACGAATGCCGCGCCCGGCACGAGACGCGCGACATGATCGGCGGCGCGCTGCTTGTGGGGGCCGAGGCCGCGGCGCTCAGCACCGGCGCCCGGGCGCGGATGATGGCCGCGCTCGATACGCCTGCGCCGGCGCCTGCACCGCGCGGATCGGGCGTCTTCCCGGCCCCGGTGATGGCCGAGCTGCGCGGCCGCCCGCCGCGCTGGCGGATGCTGGGCGGCGGGATCCGGCAACAGATCCTGTCGGCCGATCGCAGCGGCTCGCTGCGGCTTCTCTATATTCCGCCGGGCCGTGCGGTGCCCGAACATGGCCATCGCGGGCTGGAACTGACGCTGGTTCTGCAGGGCAGCTTTGCCGACAGCGAAGGCGCCTTCCACCGCGGCGATGTCGAAACCGCGCATGACGAGATCGACCATCAGCCGGTTGCCGGCCCCGGTGCGCCCTGCATCTGTCTGGCCGCGACCGATGCGCCGCTGCGCTTCCATGCGATGCTGCCCAGCCTGTTGCAGCCGATCTTCCGGATATGACGGCCCCGCGCGTCTGGATCATCGGGGCGAGCGCCGGGATCGGCGCGGCGCTGGCCCGGGCCTGGGCTGCGCGGGGGGCCGATCTGGTGCTCTCGGCGCGGGACGGCGCGGCACTTGACGCTTTGGCGGCGGAGTGCGGCGGGGCGAGGGTCTTGCCCCTCGATCTGGCGCAGCCCGAAACGCTGGCCGCGGCCTGCGCCGAGCTTCGCGGGGCCGCGCCCTTCGATGTGATCGCCTGCACCGCCGCGCTTTATGATCCGGGCCGGGTCGCCGATCTGGACCCGGAGCGGGTCGAGGCGATGGTGCGGGTCAATCTGCTCGGGACGCTTGCGGTTGCGCGGCTCTGCCCGCCCTTGATCCGCGACGGCGGGCAGCTGGTGCTGTTTGGCTCGGTCGCGGGCTATCTGGGCCTGCCGGGCGGCCAACCCTATTCCGCGACCAAGGCCGCGGTCAACAATCTGGCCGAGAGCCTTGCCGTGGAACTGGCGCCGCGGGTGAATGTGCGTCTGGTCTGCCCGGGGTTTGTGGCGACGCGCCTGACCGCGAAGAACCGCTTCGCGATGCCCGCCATTCTGACCCCCGATCAGGCCGCCGAGGCGGTGCTGCGCGGCTTGGCCGGGCGCGCGTTCGAGATCCATTTCCCGCGCCGCTTCACCCTTGCCATCAAGCTTTTGCGCCTGCTGCCCTACGCCCTGTCGCTGCGGCTCTTGCGGCGGCTCGGCTGAGCCTCAGGCCAGCTTGCCGCTGAGCACCGCAACCCCCGCCCAGGCGGCAAAGCCGGTCAGCGCAATGCCCCAGAGCCCGTCGATCACCACTTGCTGCAGCGACCAGTCGCGCAGCGTGGCGTAATTGGTCATCTCATAGGTGCCATAGCACAAAAGCCCCAGCACCATGCCGCCCGCCAGCGCCTGCAGTGGCGCACCGGCCTTCAGCGCGGGGATCGAAACGAACCACAACAGCCCCGCGACATAGGCCAGATAGAACACCGCCGCCGGACCGAGCCGCAGCGGCTCGGCCAGAAGATGGCCCACATGGCGCTCGAAGACCGGGCGGATCAGGAACCGGATCCCGAAGATATCGGTCACCAGAAAGGCCACCGTGGTGATCAGGTAAAGCAGGGCGGTCTGTGCCATCGGGGGGCTCCGTCTGATCGGTCAGGGGCGCGCGGCGCGGCGCAGGCTGAGGAATTCGCGGCGCAGGTCCGAATTGCTCTGGAAGGCGCCGCGCATCACCGAATTGGTCATCACCGACTGGTCGTCCTTGACGCCGCGCCAATGCATGCAGAAGTGATCGGCCTCCATCACCACGGCGAGCCCGTCGGGGCGGATGCGCGCCTCGAGCTCGTCGGCGAGCATGACGACCGCCTCTTCCTGAATCTGCGGGCGCGACATGATCCAGTCGGTCAGGCGGGCATATTTCGACAGGCCGATCAGCTCGGACTCCGCATTGGGCAGCACGCCGATCCAGACCCGGCCGATGATCGGGCACAGATGGTGCGAACAGGCGCTGCGCACCGCGATCGGGCCCACGATCATCAGCTCGTTGAGCCGCGCGGCATTGGGGAAAGTGGTCACCGCCGGGGCGGGGCGATAGCGCCCGCCAAAGACCTCATCGACGAACATCTTGGCGACGCGCTTGGCGGTCTCGGCGGTGTTGTGATCCGAGGCGGTGTCGATCACCAGCGCGCTCAACACCCCCTGCATATGCTGCGCCACCTCGCGGCGCAGCGCGTCCAGCTCGCCCTCGCGCAGGACATCGGCGATATTGTCATTGGCATGAAAGCGCTGCCCGCTCTCGATCAGGCGCGCGCGGATGCGCTCGGAGACCGGCTGCAGATCGGTGGCCTCGGGGGAATCGGGGGCGGTCGTGGAACGGTCCAGCATCGTGTCTCTCCATCCGGGGGCGGGCAGCGCCGCGCCAGTCTCGCGTTACGGTCAGGCCCGATCACCGGGCGCGTCGCTGCCGGTCGCTCGGGGCGCATCGGCAGAGCGCGCCGTGGCGCGCCATAGGGATCACTACGCGGGGCGG
>JACXUS010000453.1 GCA_014763785.1 Sphingomonadales bacterium
GTCCGTCCCACGCATCATAGCCTCCGCCGTTATCGTGCGGAGGGTGAATCATGTTCTCAAACCGCTGTCGAGGCGGGACTATTTCAGCAGCCTGCTAGGGGCAGAGGACGGAGGGGGGCTGCTCGCCCCCCGCGCTGACGCGCCCCCCTCGGGATATTTGCACACTGTTGAGGAGCAGGCGGTTTTCCCCTCAACAGTGCCGAAATATCCCGCGGGGGTCCGGGGGCGCGAAGCCCCCGGCGCCTCGTCTCAGCGCGAGCCGCGCCAGGCCGAGCGCCGCGCATCGGCCAGCATCAGCGCATAAAGTCCAAGCCCCGCCAGCGACAGCGCCGCGCCGACATAGCCCGAGGACGGAAACCTCCAGCCCGCCGCCACCGCCCGCGCCGCCAGAAACGGCCCCAGCGCATTGGCGACGTTGAAGGCCGAATGATTGAGCGCCGCGGCCAGTTGCTGCGCCTCGCCCGCCACATCCATCAGCCGGATCTGCAGTACCGTCGAGAGCCCGCCGATCACGCTCAGGCAAAAGACCACCGGCGCCAGCGTCCAGAGGCTCACGGTCGCCGCGGGATAGATCAACAGCACCAGCGTCCCCAGCCCCAGAAACGCATAGCCCGCCGCGACCGGATTGCGATCCGCCGCCCAGCCCGCGACCAGCGTGAAAACCGTCATCCCCGCGCCCGCCAGCATCAGCATCGCCGGCACGGCGATCGCGGGCGCCTGCATCGTGGTGATCAGCGTCGAGGCGAGATAGGTATAGACCGCGAAGAAGCCGCCAAAGCCCACCGCGCCGGTGATCAGGATCAGCCAGACCTGACGGCTGGCCAGCGCTTTGAGCTCGCGCAGCGGGTTCGCGCCCGGGTCCGGCCGGTCGGCGGGCGCCTTCAGTGCCACCGCCAGTGCCGTCGCCGCCGCCAGAAGCCCGACGATGCCAAAGCCAAAGCGCCAGCCCACCGTTTGCCCCAGCACATTGGCGAAGGGCCCCCCCAGCGTCGTCGCCACCGTCAGCCCCAGCATCACCCGCGCCACCGCGCGCGAGCGCTGCCCGCGCTCCACTACCGAGGCTGCGACCAGCGCCGCCACCCCGAAATAGGCGCCATGCGGCAGCCCCGAGAGGAACCGCGCCAGCATCATCATCCGGAAATCCGGCGCCAGCGCCGAGAGCGTGTTGAAGAGCCCAAACGCCAGCATCAGCACGATCAGCAAGCTGCGCCGCGGCAGTTTCGCGCCCAGCACCGCCAGCACCGGCGCGCCCACGACGACGCCAAGCGCATAGGCGCTGATCGCATCGGCCGCCCGCGCCTCGGTGACGCCCAGATCGGCCGAGAAATAGGGCACCAGCGCCATCGCCGCGAATTCGGTCGTGCCGATGGCAAAGCCGCCCATCGCCAGCGCGAAGAGCACCGCCCGGGGCGAGCGTGTCGCCGCGGCGGCCTCGGTTGCCTGAAGATCGCTCAATTCGTTCACCTTGCCGGTCGGGGCGCCGCGCGCGCGCCTTGGATCAGCCTCCCTGCCGCCCAGCTATCGCGG
>JACXUS010000152.1 GCA_014763785.1 Sphingomonadales bacterium
TCGCCCGCGCCTCGCAGCTGGGGATCAGCACGCCGGGCGGCGCCGATATCCCGGTTCTGAACTATGCTGCCTTCGACGCGGATGAGGGGCTTCTGGTCACCCTGCCCGAGGGCGCCGCCGACCTGACCAGCTTCACCATGGTCTGGGACCTGCAACTGAGCCAGCTCGGCGGCTTTCAGGCGCTGTTGCAGCTGGGGGTCGAGAACACCACTGATACCGATTTCTGCATCCGCGGCGATGGCGGCATCGGCATCAGCGGCAATTACAGCGGCAGCGTCACCCCCGGCGTCTGGACCCGCATCGCGCTCAGCCTGAGCGACAATGGCGACGGCAATTCGACGCTGGCGAAATATATCGACGGTGCGCTGGTCGGCACCCAGACCGTGCCCACCGCGCGGTTCACCGTCGATGCGGGCACCGGTTTCCTCTTGATGGCCGACGAGGATGGCGAGGTGGCGCCCGGCTATCTGGCGCATTTCGGCATGGCCGATCGCGCGCTGAGCGGCGCCGAGATTGCCGCGCTGGGCGGTGTCGATGCCGATGGTCCCTTCGCAGTGGGCGACGGGCTGATCCAGCTCGGCTTCGATGATTATGCGACCACCGTCGAATTCGGCGGCGCCGCGGCCGAGCTGATCGTGCCCGACACCGAGCCCCCGGTCGAGACCGGCGCGGGCATCCGCGACATGCTGGTGAGCCTGTCGACCGAGGCGAAGACCTATGACCTGACCGAGATCTTTGGCGCGGGCGCGCAGGATTTCGCGGTGACCAACAGCAATGGCGAGGCGGTTGCAGCGCAGATCGAAAACGGCATCCTGACGCTGACCTTCACCGCGCTCGGCCTGTCGGATCTGACCGTCACCGCGACCGGCGCCGATGGCGCGGCGCTGAGCGATGATATCCGCGTGCGCGTGGCGGGCGAGGGCGCCTATACGATCGCGATCCTGCCCGATACGCAGGATTACACCTCCAGCCCCGGGCTGAACCACGTCTTCACCGACATGACCCAGTGGCTGGCCGACAATGCCGAGGGGCTGGGCCTGTCCTTCGTGGCGCATGTGGGCGATATCACGCAATGGGCCGCGGCCTCGCAATTCGATCTGGCGTGGACTGCGATGAACACGCTGCGCGAGGCGGGGATCCCGTTCTCGGTGCTGCCGGGCAACCATGATATCGGCACTGGCGGCTCGTCCGATGTGCGCGTGACCGAAACCTATAACGACGCATTTTCCGTGGGTTACATGTCACAGGATGCGGCCTTCGGCGGCGTCTATGATCAGGAGCCCGAGCGGTTTGACAACAACTATATGCTATGGACTGCGGGCGACGGCAGCGAATGGATCACGCTCAGCCTCGAATTCGGGCCGCGCGATGATGTTCTGCGTTGGGCCGATGAGGTGCTGACCCGGTTTGCCGACCGCAAGGCGGTGGTGGTCACCCATTCCTACAACAACTTCGACAGCCGCCACGACCCGCTCGGCACGGTGCTTGAGGACGAGGGCGCGGCCTATGACTATGGCCTTGGCGCATCGGCCGAGGGCGCGAATGACGGCGATACGATCTGGCGCGAGGTGATCTCCTCGCATGCCAATGTGGTGATGACCGCGGGCGGCCATATCTTCGGCGACGGCGCGCAGACGATCGTTTCCTATAACGACTACGGCCTGCCGGTGTATCAGTTCCTGGTGAACTATCAGAATGGCGTTTCGACCGAGACGACGGGCGCGGGCGATGCCTCGCAGGGCGGTCAGGGCGGCAATGGCGCGATGCGTCTGGTGATCGTCGATCCGGAAAACGACGCGATCTATACCGAGACCTATTTCACCGAGCTCGACCAGTATTTCACCGGCTATCGCGACAAGGCCGAATATGACCGCGACGGGCTGACCGGCACCTATGCCGGGCATCAGGAGGAGTTCTATGACGCGGGTCTCGGCCGGATCGGCATGGCCGAGGCGCATGCGGGCGATGATCAGCTGGTGCGCGCCGCGGCGGGGGCTGACACCGCGCAGGTCACGCTGTCGACGGCGGGCTCGGTCGATGGCGAGGGCGATGCGATCACCGCCTGGACCTGGACCGACGAGACCGGCGCCGTGGTCGCGACCGGGGCCGAGGCACAGGTGGCCTTGGGCGCGGGCGTGCATGATCTGACCCTGACCGTCGAGACCGCGGCAGGCGTGATCTCGCGCGATGACCAGCGGATCATCGTGCAGACCGATGACGTCTGGCTGGCCGAGACCTTCAACGATGGCGATGCCGCAGGCTGGGTCACCCCGGGCCTCGAGCCCGTGCCCTTCACCACGCTGGGCACCGATCTGGGCTTTGCCCTGCCCTCGATCGCGGGCGTCGAACAGCGCGCGCTGACGCTCAGCTTCGACAGCCACTGGCGCCCCGAGGGCCAACAGACCGGCGCGCTGCGGGTCAGTTTCGATGGCGGCGTGACCTGGGCCGAGATCCTGCATCTCGACAGCACCACGACGAATGACGATGGCGCCTGGCGCAACGAAAGCGTCTCGCTGGATATTCTGGTGCCTGCGACGGCCAGCGGCATCCAGTTCGCCTATGCGATGACCGAGGCGGGCAACAACTGGTATTGGGCGATCGACAATATCCAGCTGGCCGATGCCTCGGGCGCGGTCCTGTTCTTCGAGGATTTCGAGGGGCTGGTGCTGCGCGAACCGGTGGACGAGGGCACCGGCGCGGGCTCTGCCGTCTGGACCGATACCCCGCCCGAGGGCTGGGCGGTCGAGACTGGCGCAGGCATGCCGCAGGGCACCACCGAATGGCAGGGCTGGACCTTTGCCGATGCCGATTGGTGGTCGGCCGCGGCGGGCGATCAGGCGCGGTCGGAATTCACCAAGGCGAGCGGCACCGTGGCGGTGGCCGACCCCGACGAATGGGATGACAACAACGACGGCAGCCAGAACGGCCATGACTTCGACAGCACGCTGAAGACCCCGGTCATTGCGCTGGGCGGCGATGGTTCGGCGGCGGCGGCTGCGGGCGTCGTCAAGATCCCGGCCCTGTCGGGCGAGAATGCGATCCTTGTGAAGCCGGAACTGGCGGGCGATATCGCCGAATATACGCTGGTCTATGATCTCCATATCGGCGCGGGGCAGGGCGGCTGGACGGCGCTTCTGCAGACCGACACCACGAATGGCTCGGATGCCGAGCTGTTCGTGAAGGCCCAGGGCGACACCGGCGGCATCGGCATCAGCCAGGCCTATGACGGCGCGATGGCCTATGACGCGTGGAACCGGCTTGCCTTCACCTTTGCGGTCGAAGAGGGCGCGCAGGTGCTGCGCAAATATGTCAACGGTCAGCTCGTCGGCACGCAGGTGGTGGATGGCGATATCACCAATGGCTCGCGCTGGACGATCGACGCGGACACCGGCTTCCTGATCTTCTCGGACAATGATGGCGACACCTCGGAAAGCTATGCCGCGGCCTTCGCCTTTGCCCCCCGCGCGCTGAGCGGGGCCGAGATCGCGGCGCTGGGCGGGGTCGATCTGGACGGGCCGCTGACCGCCGAGGATGGCGCGGTGCAGCTCAGCTTCGATGGCGCGCTCGACGCCACCGATTTCGGCACGGCCGAAGTGGTCGAGATCGACTATTCTTCGACCTCGGCCACCGCGCCGATGTTCGTCAAGGGCTCGGCCGCGGTGCGCGACGGTTCGGACGGCAGCATCGCCGCCCCGGAAGGCGCGCTTTACGACCAGTCGAACGCGCAAGACAATCTGGTGATCTGGCAGGGCGGCGCGTGGTCGGACATGGTCTTCGAGGCGACCCTGCGCTCGATGGACAATGACACGATTGGCCTTGCCTTCCGCTATGACGAGGCCAGCGGCGACCGCTATCTGCTGACCCTCGACAACCAGACCAACACCCGCGCCCTGCTGCGCATCGAGAACGGCGTGACCACCGTTCTGGCGACTGAGACCGGCGGCTATCGCTTCAACGATGCATTCGATATCCGCATCGCGGCGGTCGGTGGCGCGCTGACGGTCTCGGCCGATGGGGTGGCGCTGTTCGGCGGGCCGGTCACCGATGCCGAGCCGCTCGGCGCGGGCACCGTGGGGCTCTATTCCTCGGGGCAGAAGAGCTCGATCTTCGATGATGTGGTGGTGCGCGCGCCGGAGCTGACCGCCGATGCGGGCCGCGACGTGATGCTGATCGACTGGAACGGCGACGGGTTCGAATTCGTGACCCTCGACGGCCAGCTGTCGATCCTGCCCGAGGGGACCGGGGATGCCCATTGGACCGGCCGCGGGCTGAGCGCCGAGGGGCTGAGCACGACCGTGCAGGCCGGTGCGGGGCGCAGTGATTTCACCCTGCATCTGGACGGCCAGACCGACACCGTCACCGTCAACGTGGCCAGCGGTGACCGGCTGATCGCGGCGGATCGCTTCGAGGATGGCGCGGCCCAAGGCTGGCGCATCATCGACACGACCGAGCTGGGCGGCGCCGCCAACTGGCAGGTGGTCGATGGCGCGCTGAGCGAGCTGTCGGGCGCCTCTAGCCGCGAGCTGACCTGGAACGGCGCCTCGAACCCGGATGTCTGGGATCGTGGCTGGTCGCCGCAGGGCGACGGGGTCTTTGCGCTGCACAAGGGGTCCTATGCGCTCTGGGAGGGCAATACCGAGCTCAGCGATTATGCGATCCAGACCCGGATCGAGGCGCCCACCGGCGCGGTTGGCCTGATGCTGAACTGGCAGGACGAGGACAACTACTACAAGATCGAGATCGACGCGCGGGTGGGCTACACCACGCTGGTCAAGGTGGTGGAGGGCTATGAGACCAACCTCGGCCGCTCGACCACGACCTATACCCCGGGCGAGGCCTTCGACCTCAAGGCGCAGATCGTGGACGGCAAGATCCAGGCCTGGATCGACGGGATGGAGATCTTCATCGACCCGGTCGAGGTGCGCGATCTGCAAACCGGCGCGGCGGGGGTCTGGTCCTGGGGCGCGGCGGGCGCGCGCTTCGACGATATCGCGATCGTCGATATGGGCGCGGCCTTCCAGTTCGAGCTGCACGGCACGGCGGCCAATGACAAGCTGGTCGGCACCGACGCGGACGAGTTTATCTATGGCGGCGGCGGCCGGATGGATCAGCTGACCGGCGGGCTCGGGATCGACACCTTCGTCTTTGGCGCCGAGACCCATGACGGCATCCGCGGCACCACCCGGATCAGCGATTTCGAGGTGGGCACCGACCATCTCGACCTTAGCGGCGCCGAGATCGTGAAGAGCCGCGTCACCGGCACTTCGCTGACCCTCTGGGTGGGCGAGGATCAGGATCAGATCGTCCTGACCGGCGTCACCAGCTTCGACGACCTGCTTCTGGCCTGAGGCCAGGGCCGCCCGGGCACATCCGGGCGGCCGCTTCCCATCCCTTCATCGAAAGCGAAAGACCATGCGTTTCCTCTCTCTGATTGCCGCGCTGTTTCTCGGCGCCAGCCTGAGCACCGCCCATGCCGCCAGCATCACCGATGATGCGGCCACCGTGACCCTGTGGGGCGGCGATATCGTGGCCGAGGCCGCGGCACCGCTGTCCGATGATCCGGCCTTGCCGGTCGGCTATGTCGGCCTTTTTGGCGGGCTTACCGGGTTTGATCCGGCCTTCGCGCTGTCGCTCGATTATGGCGCGGGCGAGACGCTCTTTGCCGAAACCAACACCTGGACCTTTGACGGTGACCGGGTGCTGAGCTTCGTGTTCGATCTTGCCGACGAGGCCGCCGCGGTGTTCGGCGATCGGCTGCGGATCAGCTTCACCTTTGCAGAGGCGCTCAGCGATCCCTTCGGCGCCGCGGCCGATTATGACCGGACCGCGCAGATGGTGATTGCGGACGAAAACCTGCCCGCCGTGCCGCTGCCGGGCGCGCTGCCGCTGCTGGCCGGGGCGCTGGCCCTGACTGCCGCGCTGCGCCGTCGCCGCGCCACGGCCTGAGCCCAGGCGGGTCGGCGGCGCTGTCGCCGGCCCTCAGCTGCCCCCCCCTCAGCTGCCCCATGTGCGCTCGAGCAACGCCAGCCAGTTGCCATGCGCGAGCCGCGCGATCAGCGGCTCGTCATAGCCATGCGCGCGCATCGCGTCGATCAGCCGGGGCAGGCCCGCGGCATCGCCCAGATCGGGCGGGATCGTCGCGCCGTCGAAATCCGAGCCAAGGCCCACGCGCCCCTCGCCCAGATGCGCGATCAGGTGATCGAGGTGGCGCAACATCGGCTCGAACCCGGCGAAGGGATCGGTCCTGCCGTCGGGACGCAGGAAGCCCAGCGCATAGTTCAGCCCGACCATCCCGTCGCTGTCGCGGATCATCGCGAGCTGCCGGTCGGTCAGGTTGCGCGACGAGGGGCTGATCGCATGCACGTTGGAATGGGTCGCGACCAGCGGCGCATCCGAGAGCCGCGCGACCTCATTGAAACCCGCCTCGTTGAGGTGGCTCAGGTCGATCATGATCCGCAGCCGATTGCATGCGCGCACCAGCCGCCGCCCGGCCTCGGTCAGACCCGGGCCGGTATCGGGGCTTGCGGGGAAGGCGAAGGGCACGCCATGGCCGAAGGCGGTCGGGCGCGACCAGACCGGCCCGAGCGAGCGCAGCCCGAGCCCGTGCCAGACATGCAGCGCATCGAGATCCGGGTCGATCGCCTCGGCGCCCTCGAAATGCAGGATCGCGGCGATCTGCCCCGCGGCCATCGCGGCGCGGATATCGGCCACCGAGCGGCAGATCCGCAGATCGCCCTGCCGTTCGAGCCAGAACAGATGGCCGACCATCTTCATCGCCACCGGCAGCGCCTCGGCAAAGGGGATTTCCGCGGGCAGCGGCAGGCAGAACGGCGGATTGCGCATCATCGCATCCAGATCCGGGTCGTCATGCGCCACGGGC
>JACXUS010000454.1 GCA_014763785.1 Sphingomonadales bacterium
GCCACCAAGGGCGCCATCAAGTTCATCCGTGACGGCGCGCCCTACGGGCTTGGGCCTTCGCGCTCGCGCTTCGGATACCTCTGCGTCGAGGGGATGGTCATGCCCACGGGCGGCGAAGAGGCCGATCCGGCGACCGGAGAGGTCACTGCCGCCAGCATCGCGGTTCTGCCCACTCACTACAAATCTCCTCAGACCGGGGCGCTCCTTGAGGTCGAGAACCCGCATGTCTGGGTCTATCCGGAGGGGGAACGGCCATGATCGCTCCCACAGATCGCTTCGCGCAGAATTGCGCAGGAGCCAGTTTCACCCAGATGCGGGGCTTCTCCGAAACTGCCTCGCCATCGTTTCGCGGCCCCCCGCAAACGTCCGATGTGGCCAGTTTCGGCTCGCATCCGAAACTGCCCCCGCAGGATTGCGCGGATGCCGCAACCGCTACGCTGCACCCAGTTTCGGGCGAGTCAGGCGAAAGCACCCTCCCGAAACTGGAATTCCCATTTCTTGTCAGCGTGTTGATGCGGTTTTCCAGTTTCGGGGGTGAAACCACCCCCTACGGGGGTGGGGGAGAACGCCGCAGGCGGGTTCTCCCACGCCCACCCCCAGGGGTTTCGCGCGCGTGGCTCGTCCCCGCCCAAACCTCCCGATCCGACGACGGCGGCCCCGTACCGCCAAGCACTAGACCGCCGTCGTCTTCCACCCGAGCAGCCAACCAGAAGAGGAGACCACCCATGGCTGACCTGACTCTCGCCACACACCGCCGCGCGGCAATCCCCGATCTGCCACCCGCCGTCCGGGCCAACCGCGCGATGCTGGCGCTCGACCTCGGCACGACGACGGGATGGGCGCTGCACGGCATCGACGGGCTGATCACCTCCGGCACGGTGTCCTTCCGCCCCGGCCGCTTCGACGGTGGCGGCATGCGGTATCTCCGCTTCACCAACTGGCTGACCGAGATCGACCGTCTGTCCGGGCCGGTCGCCGCCATCTGGTTCGAGGAGGTCCGCCGCCACGCGGCCACCGACGCGGCCCATGTCTATGGCGGCCTGATGGCCACGTTGACCGCATGGGCCGAACTGCACGGCATTCCCTATGAGGGCGTCCCGGTCGGCACGATCAAACGCCATGCCACGGGCAAGGGCAACGCTCCCAAGGAGGCGATGATCGCCGCGGCCCGGGCGCGCGGCTTCAGCCCCGCCGACGACAACGAGGCCGACGCCATCGCGATCCTGTTCTGGGCGCTGGAGACCAAAGGGGGCCTGCAATGAGGCGGTTTCCCCGTGGCTATGGCGGCGAGCGCCGCAACCCCGAACAAGTCAAGCGCGACGGCTGGAAGGAGCAACGCGTGTTCGCAGTTTCCCTTGACGACCAGAGACTTACTTGGCCTGAGCGGGAGCTGGTGCGGCAACTCGGCGAGCGTCTCTACGGCGCGCGCCCAACACAACGAGAGGTGAGGAAGTGACCCATTGGACACCAGCCGACGTGGAGGCGCGGCTCTCCGAGGCGGGTATGATCCTGCGCCGTCTGCC
>JACXUS010000016.1 GCA_014763785.1 Sphingomonadales bacterium
CCCATCAGGTCGTTGAGATGCACCCCAGCGAGCCGGAACCGCGCGATCCCGGGAGCCACACGTTCCAGAATGAAGGCAAATGCCAGCGCCCGGTCGATCCCGCGCGGGTCGATCTCGGCACGCGATGGCATCGGGCGTCCCGCCCGCAGCGCCTCCCAATAGGCGCGCAGCTCGTTGGAGACGCGCCGGCCGGTGCCAGCGCCGAGCCGGGAGATATTCGTGTCGGTGTCACGTTCCATGGTCCACCTGTCGAATGGGCGGGCAGCCCGCCCGCACAAGAGGGGTGAAATGCTCCGGCCCATTCTGATGCGCCGGTCGTTTCGGTTGACCGTCGGAGCGAAATGATTACTGAACTCTTAATACGCCACTTTTTCGCCATATGGGAAAAGAAAGTCTTAAATGGTTAAAGCCACAGAAGCCCCGCTTACGCCGTGTAGAACCGTTTCGATGACGGGCTTCGCCTCCGGTCAGGGGGCGGCAGCGGGACATGACTGGAGCTGGGATATCCGTTCGGTCAATGGCAAGGGCTTCGATCTGCGGCTGCGGCTGCCGGAAATCGAAGGGCTGGAAGCGGCCGTTCGCAGCGCGGTGGCGCAGGTGGCGGCGCGCGGAAATATCACGTTGAATCTTCGGGTTACGCGCAGTTCCGGGGCCGAAGCCGCGACCCTGAACCCGGCCGCTTTGCACGCCGCCATCGCAGCGTTGGTGCAGGTGCAGGAAGCCGCGCGCGACCGTGGGCTCGAGCTGGCGCCCAGCCGCGGCACCGACCTTCTCGCCCTGCGCGGCGTGATGGAGGCGGGCCCCGCCAAAGCCGAGTCGCCCGAGGCCCTGAAGGCCGCTTTGTTAAGAGATCTGACCGAACTCTTAACGGATTTCCGGGCGATGCGCGTGACAGAAGGTGGCGAAATTGGGGCAGTGATTGTGGCACAGCTGGACCAGATTGCGGCGCTGACCGAGGCCGCCGCCGCCGCCGCCGAGGCCCGGCGCCCCGAATCGCAGGCTGCGCTGCGCGCGGCGCTCGCCCGGGTGATCGAGGGCGCGCCCGGCGCCGACCCGGACCGCGTGGCGCAGGAACTGGCGCTGATTGCGGTCAAGGGCGATGTGACCGAGGAACTCGACCGGCTGCGCGCCCATGTCACCTCGGCGCGCGCGCTGGTGCGCGCCGAGGGGCCGGTCGGGCGCAAGCTCGATTTTCTCACGCAGGAGTTCGTGCGCGAGGCCAATACGCTCTGTTCCAAGTCGGGCTCGACCGCGCTGACCGCGATCGGGCTTGACCTGAAGGCGGTGATCGACCAGATGCGCGAGCAGGTCCAGAACCTGGAGTGACCCGATGCCCCCTTCACCCGCCCCGGCCCGCCGCGGCCTGCTGATCATCCTGTCCTCGCCCTCGGGCGCGGGCAAATCCACGCTGGCAAAGCGGCTGATGGCCTGGGACCCGAGCCTGACCTTCTCGGTCTCGGCCACCACCCGCAGCCCGCGCCCGGGCGAGAGCGACGGCGTCGAATATTACTTCCGCAGCCGCCCCGATTTCGAGGCGATGGTGGCGGCGGGCGAGATGCTCGAACATGCCGAGGTCTTCGGCAATCTCTACGGCACCCCGCGCGCCCCGGTCGAGGCGCGTCTGGCCGCGGGCGCCGATGTGATCCTCGATATCGACTGGCAGGGCGGGCAGCAGGTGGCGAATTCGGCCTTGGCCAAGGATGTGGTCTCGATCTTCATCCTGCCGCCCTCGATCCCGGAGCTCGAATCGCGGCTGCGCGCCCGCGCGCAGGACAGCGAAGAGGTGATCGCCGGGCGTATGGCCAAAAGTATGCAGGAAATCAGCCATTGGAGCGAGTATGATTATGTCGTGGTCAATCGCGACATCGACCGCGCCGAGGCCGAGGTGAAGACGATCCTGTCGGCCGAGCGGATGCGGCGCACACGTCAGCCCGGTCTGACCGAATTTGTCCGCGGCCTGAGCAAGGAGTTTGACGCGCGATGATCTACGATCTGGACGGGGTGGCGCCGGTGATCGGCGCGGGGGCATGGGTTGCGCCCGATGCCAATCTGATTGGCCGCGTGGTGCTGGAGGACGAGGCCTCGGTCTGGTTCGGCTGCACATTGCGCGGTGACAATGAGGAAATCCGGGTGGGCCGCGGCTCCAATCTGCAGGAAAACGTGATCTGCCACACCGATATCGGCTTCCCGCTGGAGATCGGCGCCGATTGCACGATCGGCCACAAGGCGATGCTGCATGGCTGTATCATCGGCGCCGGGTCGTTGATCGGGATGGGGGCCACAGTGCTCAACGGCGCGAAGATCGGCCGCGGCTGTCTGATCGGCGCGGGCGCGCTGATCACCGAGGGCAAGGAGATCCCCGATTTCAGCCTGGTGATGGGCGCGCCGGGCAAGGTGGTGCGCACGCTTGATGCGGCCGCGCAGGCGCGTCTGCTGAAATCGGCAGAGCATTACCGGGCCAATGCGGCCCGCTATGCCCGCGGCCTCAAGCCCGTCGGCTGATCGCGCCGACCCGTTCGTTGGACCCGCGCCGCCCGGTCGATCCGCACCACTCAGTCGTTCCGCACCGTCCGGCGACCCGCGCCGCTCGGGCCCGTGGGCTCAGAGCGGATCAGGGCCTGGCCCGGGCAGGGCGGCCGGAATATCGAGAATGTCGAAATCCCCCTCGGGCCAGATCTGCGCCACCTCACGCCGCACCACCTCGGGGCGCGGTAACGGCGCGCAATAGGCCCTGAGCGCGCCGCGATATCCGGCCCCGGCCAGCACGCGCGCCAGATCCAGAATATCATGCTCGGGCGACATCAGCGGCGCCAGAATCACATCCGGCATCTGCTCGGCCAGAAAGGCCGCGTCGATCGCCCCGAAGCGGGCGATGGTGATCGAGGCGCCCGACACCCCGCGCAGCGCCAGGGGCAGCTCGCGGCCGGGTTCGGCAATGACGATCCGGCGGCCGCGAAGGCTGCGGCTCAAGCCGTCGACAAGTTTGGAAAGGTTTGCCCGGGGCTTTGGGGCACGCGTCATCTGGGGTCCGCAGTGTGAGTTTGATTGAAGGCGATGAACAATCGAGGCGCCGCGCATTGGCGACGCATCGAAGACAATCAATACATGAAAAGGTTTACGCATGCTTAACATGCGTCACAAGACAATTGGTTTACTCGGCGCCGAATCTGGTGAAATCTCCGCGCCAAACAGGGGGAGCCGATGCCGACCACCACAAATCTGCTGCAAGCGCTGCCATTGCCGGTGCTTCTTGTGAATGCTCAGGAACGGATCGTCGCCGCCAATGACGGGGCCAAGGCGCTTCTGGGCGGCGAGATCGTCGGGCGATCCTTCGTCACCGTGCTGCGCCAGCCCGCGCTGACCGCGGCGCTGGATGCGGCGCTGCGCGAGGGCCGCGGCGACCGGGTGCGGGTGCGCATCGCCTCGGGCGCGCGCGAGATGGTGGCGATGGTCTCGGCCTCGCCGCTCGAGCCCGCGCCTGATGCCGATCTGCCGCAGGGCGGCGCGCTGATCGCGATCGAGGATATCACCGCCACCGAGGAAGCCGAGGCGATGCGCCGCGATTTCGTGGCCAATGTCAGCCACGAGCTGCGCACGCCACTGACCGCGCTGATGGGCTTCATCGAGACGCTGCGCGGCGCGGCCAAGGACGACCCCGTCGCGCGCGACCGCTTCCTGAGCATCATGGAGCGCGAGGCGGGACGGATGAACCGGCTGGTGGGCGATCTGCTGTCGCTCAGCCGGGTCGAATCCGAAGAGCGCCGCCGCCCGACCAAGACGGTCGATCTGACCGCGGCGATCCGGGGCGCGCTGCAGACGCTGCAGGCCACCGCCGAGGCGCAGGGCGTGACCCTGATCCGCGAGGGCGAGGCCGGGACGCTTCGGGTGATCGGCGATCCCGATCAGCTGACGCAGGTGTTCTCGAACCTCGTCGAGAATGCGATCAAATACGGCGGCTCGGGCGGTGAGGTGCGGGTCACCGTCACCCGGCTCGAGCATGAACCCGTGCTGCGCGGCCCCGCGCTGCGCATCGAGGTGGCCGACAAGGGCGAGGGGATCGAGGCGATGCACCTGCCGCGGCTGACCGAACGCTTCTACCGCGTCGATACCCACCGCTCGCGCGAGCAGGGCGGCACCGGGCTCGGCCTTGCGATCGTCAAGCATATCGTCGCGCGCCACCGCGGCCGGCTGAAGGTAGAGAGCGAAAAGGGCAAAGGCTCGCGCTTCACCGTCATCCTGCCCGAGCGCTGAACCGCCGATGCGCTGATCCCGCCCGCGCTGGGGGGCGCTGCCCCCGCCGGTTTCACCGGCTCCCCCGGGATATTTGCGGCACTGTTGAGGGGGCAAAACGTCTGCTCTCAACAGTGTCCGAAATATCCCGGGGTGAATTCGGGCGGAGCCCGAAGAGGGGCAGGGCCCCTTACTCTGTCAGCCAGATCACGCCATTCGGGCCCAGGGTGAGCGTCCCGCCCGCCACCGCGGCGTTGCGCAGGGGGCCGCAGGGTGTGCCCGCGGGGGCGGGCATCTCGACCGGCGCGGGGCCGAGGTTGAAAAGGCAGGTGAGGGTTTCGCCTTCTGCGATGCGGCGGAAGGCCAGCACCGGTTCGGGGGCGTCGAGGAATTCGGTGCGCCCCGCGCGCAAGGCTGTGGAGGCCCGGCGGAAGGCCAGAACCGCGCGATAGTAGTGCAGCACCGAATCCGGGGCAGCCTCGAGCGCAGCCACATGGCGCGCGGCCTGCGGGGCCTTGACCGGCAGCCAGGGTTTGCCCGTGGTGAAGCCCGCCTGCGGGCCACCCTCCCAGACCATCGGCGTGCGGCAGCCGTCGCGGCCCTTGTTCTCGGGCCAGAACCGCAGGCCGGGCGGATCGGTCAGCTCGGAATAGAGCAGATCGGTTTCGGTCTGGCCGAGCTCTTCGCCCTGATAGATCCCGATCGTGCCCTGAAAGCTTGCCAGCATCGCGATGGCGAGCCGGGCTACATCGTCCGGCGCGCCATAGTCCGCCCAGCGGGTTACATGGCGGTTCACATCATGGTTCGAGAAGGACCACGAGGGCCAGCCATCGGGCGCGCCCTCGAAAAACCCCTCGATCTTGCCGCGGAAATGCGCGGGGGTGAATTTCGGCCCCAGCATGTCGAAGGAATAGGCCATGTGCAGCCGCTCGGCGCCCTTGGTATAGGCCTCCATCAGGGCAAGCGCGCGATGCGGCGCCTCGCCCACCTCGCCGATCAGGCAGCGATCATCATACTGGTCCAGAACCGCGCGCATTTTCTTCAGGAAATCAAGGTTTTCCGGGCGGTTCTTGTCATACGCGTGGTCCTGCATGTCATAGGTATTGACCGGCGGCCAGCGTTCTGGGTCGGGCGCCATCGCGGGGTTGTCGCGCAGCTGATCGTCGTGGATGTAGTAATTGACCGTATCGAGGCGGAACCCGTCCACCCCGCGATCGAGCCAGAAGCGCAGCACATCGAGCATTTCCGCCTGCACCGCCGGGTTGCGCAGGTTCAGATCGGGCTGCGAGATCAGGAAATTGTGCAGATAATACTGCCCCCGCTCGGGCGCATATTCCCAGGCCGAGCCGCCAAAGACCGACAGCCAGTTGTTCGGCGGGCTGCCATCGGGCTTGGGGTCCGCCCAGACATACCAATCGGCCTTGTCGCCGCGCGCGCGGGAATTGGCAAACCACGGATGGCGGTCCGAGCTGTGCGAGAGCACCTGATCAATGATCACCTTCAGCCCCAGATCATGCGCCCGCGCCACCAGCGCGTCGAAATCCGCAAGGCTGCCGAACAGCGGCTCGATCCCGCGGTAATCGGACACATCATAGCCCATATCGGCCATCGGCGAGGGGAAGATCGGGCTCAGCCAGATCGCATCGGCGCCCAGCCGCGCCACATGATCGAGCCGCGCCGTGATCCCCGCCAGATCGCCGATCCCATTGCCGGTACTGTCCTGAAAACTGCGCGGATAGATCTGATAGATCACCGCGCCCCGCCACCATTCGCCGCCCATCGCCCGCTCCCTGCCTCAGATTCGAGCAAAGGATAAAACCTTCGCAGTTGCAGCGAAAGAGCGTCTCGGGGCGCTTGACGGCGGGCGTGGCGCGGCCCATCAATTGGGGAAAGGTCCGGGGAAAGGGTTGATCTTGAAAGATGTTAGCGCCACCACCGCCGATGAGCTGCGCGACGCCATTTTGCGTCACCTGACCTTCTCGATGGGCAAGGATGCCGAACATGCCTCGGTCTATGACTGGCGGATGGCGCTGAGCTTCGCGATCCGCGACCGCATCGTCGAGCCCTGGTTCGAGGCCACCCGCCAGATCTGGGAACAGGGCCGCAAGCGGGTCTATTACCTGTCGATGGAGTTCCTGATCGGGCGGCTTCTGGAGGATGCGGCGATCAACCTTGGCCTGCGGGCCAGCGCGCGCGAAGCCATTGAAAGCCTTGGGCAAAGCTGGTCGGCGGTGGTCGAGGACGAACCCGATGCGGCGCTGGGGAATGGCGGCCTCGGGCGGCTCGCGGCCTGCTATATGGAAAGCATGGCGAGCCTTGGCTGCGCGGGTTATGGCTATGGCATCCGCTATGAACATGGCCTGTTCCGGCAGTGGTTCGAGAATGGCCGCCAGATCGAAACCCCCGAGGATTGGCTGGCGCAGCGCCACCCTTGGGAATTCGAGCGCCCCGAGGTGAGCTATGAGATCGGCTTCAAGGGCTCTGTCGCGATGAAGGACGGCCGCGCGGTCTGGACGCCGGCCGAGACGGTGATCGCCGAGGCCTATGACATGCCGGTGATCGGCTGGAAGGGCCGCTGGGCCAATACGCTGCGGCTTTGGTCGGCGAAGCCTACGACGATGTTCGACCTCGCGCGGTTCAACCATGGCGATTACGCCGCCGCGGCCGAGCCCGAGGCGCTGGCCCGCACGCTGAGCCGCGTGCTCTACCCCGATGACACTACCTATCAGGGCAAGGAATTGAGGCTGAAGCAGGAATATTTCCTGACCGCCGCCGCCCTGCATGACATCATCCGCCGCCATCTGGCGGGCGGCCATCCGATCGAGGCGCTGGCCGATCACGTCGCGATCCAGATGAACGACACCCATCCGGCGATTGCGGGGCCCGAGCTTCTTCGCATTCTGGTCGATCTGCACGGGCTCGAATTCGATGCCGCGATGGAGATCGTGGTGCAATGCCTTGGCTATACCAACCACACGCTTCTGCCCGAGGCGCTGGAACGCTGGGCGAGCTATCTGATGGTCTCGGTGCTGCCGCGGCACATGCAGCTGATCGAGGCGATTGACGCGTGGCATCTGCGCAAGAACCCCGGGCGGCCGCATTATGTCGGCATCGTCAAGCACCATGAGGTGCGGATGGGCGAGCTGGCCTTCATCTGCGCGCATAAGGTCAATGGCGTCTCGGCGCTGCATTCGGATCTGGTCAAGAAGAACCTGTTTCCGGAACTCGACAAGCTGCACCCCGGGCGGATCATGAATGTGACGAACGGGATCACCCCGCGGCGCTGGCTCAGGATGGCGAACCCGCGGCTGTCGAAGCTGATCACCGGCGCCATCGGCGAGGGCTGGGAGGCCGATCTCGACCGGTTGCGCGGGCTCGAACCGCTGGCCGAGGATGCCGGTTTCCGCGCCGATTTCGCCGCCGCCAAACGCGCCAACAAGGAGGCGCTCGCGCAGTGGATCGCCCAGACGCAGGGCATCCAGATCGACCCCGGCGCGATCTTCGACATTCAGGTCAAGCGCATCCATGAATACAAGCGTCAGCTTCTGAACATCCTGCAGGCAATCGCCGAATGGCACGAGATGCGGAGCAATCCGCAGGCCGATTTCCAGCCGCGGGTGAAGATTTTCGGCGGCAAGGCCGCGCCGGGCTATCAGGCCGCCAAGGAAATCATCCGTCTTATCAATGATGTGGCGGCCGTTGTTAACAGCGATCCTTACGTCGATGGGCGCCTCAAGATCGTCTATCCGGCGAATTACAACGTCTCGATGGCCGAGCGGCTGATCCCGGCGGCGGATCTCAGCGAACAGATCTCGACCGCGGGCAAGGAAGCCTCGGGCACCGGCAATATGAAATTCGCGCTGAACGGCGCGCTGACCATCGGCACGCTTGACGGCGCCAATGTGGAAATCCGGCAAGAGGTCGGGGCGGAGAATTTCTTCCTGTTCGGTCTGACCGCCGAAGAGGTGGTCGAGCGCCGCCGCGACCCCGAACATGCCCGCCATGCAATTCTGGCAAGCCAGACCCTGCAAGACGTGCTGCAGATGATCGCCGAGGGCCGCTTCAGCCCCGAAGAACCCGGGCGATATCATGGGCTTGTCCATAATATGTGGCATTCGGACTATTTCCTCGTGGCCTCGGATTTCGAGGCTTACCGCGCCGCGCAGGCCGATGTGGACCGCGCCTTTGCCGATCCGGACCGCTGGTGGCGAATGGCCGCATTGAATTCCGCGCGCATGGGGTATTTCTCATCTGACCGGGCCATCGGCAATTATATGTCGGAGATCTGGGGGACGGACTCGGCCCTCTAGGAGTGAGCATGGCACGGATCGAACGCAGCGAGGCGACGGCACTGGCCGAGGGGCGGCACGGCGATCCCTTTGCGGTGCTGGGCTATCACGACACCGAAGAGGGCGGCCGGATCGTCGCCCTCGTGCCCGATGCCGAACGGCTCTGGGTGATCGGCACCGAGGACAGCCGGGAACGTGAACTACAGCCGATAAGTGGCGGAGTTTTCTGCGGAAACTGGGAAGGCGGGTCGTATCGGCTGCGCGCGCGCAATGCCGTGGCGACCTGGGATTTCGAGGATCCCTATCGCTTCGGCCCGGTCCTGGGCGAGATCGACGAATATCTGATCGGCGAGGGCACGCATCGCCGCCTCTGGCAGGTGCTCGGCGCGCATCTGATCACCCATGAGGGGCACCGCGGGGTGCATTTCGCGGTCTGGGCGCCCTCGGCGCAGCGGGTCTCGGTGGTGGGCGGCTTCAACAACTGGGACGGGCGGCGCCACCAGATGCGCCGGCGCGGCGCGACCGGGGTCTGGGAAATCTTCATCCCGGGCCTCAAGGCGGGCGAGGCCTATAAATACGAGATCCTCGGCGCCGAGGGGCGGCTGATGCCGGTCAAGGCCGATCCCTTGGGCTTTGGCGCCGAGCATCCGCCGCTGACCTCCTCCGTGGTGCGCGAGCTGGGCCTGCATCCTTGGGGCGATGGCGCCTGGATGGCGGCGCGTCAGGGGCATAACGATATCCATGCGCCGGTCTCGATCTACGAGGTGCATCTGGGCTCGTGGCGGCGCGTCTGGGACGAGGGCGGGCGGCCGCTCAGCTACTTTGAGCTCGCCTCGCAACTGATTGATTACGTTGTGGATATGGGCTTCACCCATATCGAGATTCTGCCGGTCACCGAGCATCCGTTCGATGGCTCTTGGGGCTATCAGCCGGTCGGGCTTTATGCGCCGACGATCCGCCACGGCCGCCCCGAGGAATTCGCGGCCCTCGTCGATGCGGCGCACCGGCGGGGCGTGGGCGTGATCCTCGACTGGGTGCCCGGGCATTTTCCGACCGATGACCACGGGCTGCGGCGCTTTGACGGCACGGCGCTTTATGAACATGCCGACCCGCGCGAGGGCTTCCATCAGGACTGGAACACGCTGATCTATAATTACGGGCGGCGCGAGGTCTCCAACTATCTTCTGGCCAATGCCTTGTTCTGGCTCGAGGAATATCACCTTGACGGGCTGAGGGTGGATGCGGTGGCCTCGATGCTCTACCGCGATTATTCGCGCGCGGCGGGCGAATGGGTCCCGAATATCCACGGCGGGCGCGAGAACCTCGAGGCGATCGCCTTCCTGCAGCAGGTCAACGCGCAGGCCTATGGCGGCGCGCCCGGTATCATGACAATCGCCGAGGAAAGCACCGCCTTTGCGGGCGTCACGCGGCCGGTGCACAAGGGCGGCCTTGGCTTCGGCTTCAAGTGGAACATGGGCTGGATGAACGACAGCTTGCGCTATTTCGCCCGCGATCCGATCCACCGCAAGCACCACCACAACGAACTTACCTTCGCAAGTTCATACACTTACAGCGAGAACTTCATCCTGCCGATCAGCCATGACGAGGTGGTGCACGGCAAGGGCTCGATGCTGGGCAAGATGCCCGGCGATGCCGATCAGAAATTCGCCAATCTGCGCGCCTTCTATGCGTTCCAATGGGCGCATCCGGGCAAGAAGCTCTTGTTCATGGGGCAGGAATTCGCGCAGGGCCGCGAATGGGCGCAGGCCGAGGCGCTGGACTGGCACCTGCTCGACGATCCGCGCCACGCCGGCATGCAGCGGCTGGTGCGCGATCTGAACGCGCTTTACCGCGCGCGCAAGGCGCTGCATTGGGGCGATTGCGAGCCCTCGGGGTTTGAGTGGATCGAGGCCGATGACGCCGAGCATTCGGTCTATGTCTTCGAGCGCCGCGCGCCCGATGCGCCGCCCGTGGTGGTCGCCGCGAACCTGACCCCGGTCGAGCGCAGCCTGCGCATCGGCCTGCCGCAGGCGGGCGACTGGGTCGAAATTCTCAACACCGACAGCGCGCATTACGGAGGTGCGAACTGGGGCAATCTGGGCTTCATTCAGGCCGAGGAGATCCCCTGTTCGCGGCGCGCCCAGAGTGCCGAGATTTATCTGCCGCCGCTGGCGGTGGTGATGTTTGCGCCCGAATGAGGCGCGGGGAGGGGATGGGAAGATGCGCGTACAACCGAACCAGAGGCTATCCTCGCAGGCGATGGCCTTCGTGCTGGCGGGCGGCCGGGGCAGCCGCCTGAACGAGCTGACCGACCGGCGGGCAAAACCCGCGGTCTATTTCGGCGGCAAGACCCGGATCATCGACTTCGCGCTGTCCAATGCGCTCAATTCCGGCATCCGCAAGATGGCAATCGCCACGCAATACAAGGCGCATTCCCTGATCCGCCACATGCAGCGCGGCTGGAACTTCTTCCGCGCGGAACGCAACGAATATCTCGATATCCTGCCTGCCAGCCAGCGGGTCGATGAAAGCAAGTGGTATATGGGCACCGCCGATGCGGTGGCGCAAAACATCGACATCATCGAGGATTACAAGATCAAATACGTCGTGATCCTTGCGGGCGACCATGTCTACAAGATGGATTACGAGATCATGCTGCGCCAGCATGTCGATACGGATGCCGATGTGACCATCGGCTGCCTGACCGTGCCGCGCGCCGAGGCCTCGGCCTTTGGCTGCATGGCGGTGGATGCGCGCGGCCAGATCACCGGCTTTCTGGAAAAGCCCAAGGACCCGCCCGGCATGCCGGACGATCCCGACAATACGCTGGTCTCGATGGGGATCTATGTCTTCGACTGGCAATTCCTGCGCGAATTGCTGATCCGCGACGCCGAGGACCCGAATTCCAGTCATGATTTCGGCCATGACATCATCCCGCAGATCGTCCGCTATGGCCGCGCGATGGCGCATAAATTCAGCGAAAGCTGCGTCAAGACGGGTCTGGAAACCGAACCCTATTGGCGCGATGTGGGCACGATCGACGCCTTCTGGCAGGCCAATATCGACCTGACCGAATTCACGCCGAAGCTCGATCTTTATGACAATGAATGGCCGATCTGGACCTATGCCGAGCTGGTCCCGCCCGCGAAGTTCATCCACGATGAGGACGGGCGCCGCGGCTCGGCGGTCTCTTCGCTCGTGTCTGGCGATTGCATCGTCTCGGGCTCCGAGGTGCGCAATTCGCTGCTCTTCACCGGCTGCCGGGCGCATAGTTTTTCCAGCCTCGAACATGTCGTGGCGCTGCCTTACGTCGATATCGGGCGGCGCGCGCAGCTGTCGAAATGCGTGATTGATCGCGGCGTGCAGATCCCCGCGGGCCTTGTCGTCGGCGAGAACCCCGAGGAAGATGCGAAATGGTTCCGCCGCACCGAGGGCGGCGTGGTGCTGATCACCCAGAGCATGCTCGACCGCCGGTCGCTGCTGCAGGGCTAGGCCGGGGAGAGAGCGATGAAACGGGTTCTGTCGGTCGCCTCCGAAGCGGTGCCGCTGGTCAAGACCGGGGGGCTGGCCGATGTGGTGGGCGCGCTGCCCGGCGCGCTGGCCGGGCAGGGCTGGGATATGCGGGTGCTGATCCCGGCCTATCCGGGCGTGCTGGAGCGTCTCGCGCCGCCGCCCCCGCCCGTGACGACGACGGCGGTGCCGGGCAAGGGCGGGCGGCGCGGCAAGGGGGCGCCGCAGGCTGACGCGCCTGCGGTGCTCTGGTCGGACCCGGATCTCTTTGGCGGGCCTGCGCGGGTGCTGGCGGGGCAGGTCGGCGGGGTGCAGGTTCTGGCGCTCGATGCGCCGCATCTCTATGACCGGCCGGGCGGGCCCTATTCCGGGCCTGCGGGCGATCATTGGGACAATGCCGAGCGCTTCGCCGCGCTCAGTTGGGCCGCCGCCGCCATTGCCCGCGACGGTCTGGCCGAGCCGGGCGGTGACACGCCCTGGCGCCCGCAGATCCTGCATGCCCATGACTGGCAGGCCGGGCTTGCCCCCGCCTATCTGAAATGGTGGGGGGTCGATGTGCCCTCGATCCTGACGATCCACAACATGGCCTTTCAGGGCCGCGTGGGTCCGGCCAAGCGCGCCGCGCTGCGCCTGCCCGCCGAGGGGTTCCAGCGCGACGGCTATGAGTTCTGGGGCGATATCTCGACGCTCAAGGCCGGGCTGATGAATGCCGATGCGATCACCACCGTTTCGCCCCGCTATGCCGAAGAGCTGATGCGCGGCGAGTTCGGTCTGGGGCTCGAGGGCGTGATCCAGCTGCGCGCGGGCGCGGTCCATGGCATCCTGAACGGCATCGACGACACCGTCTGGAACCCCGAGACCGACCCCGCGATCACCCCCTATTCCGCCGCGCGCCTGACCGGAAAAGCGATCAATCGCAAGGCGTTGCAGGCCGAATTTAATCTGGGCGAGGTGCCCGGCCCGCTGCTGATCCTAGTCAGCCGCCTGACGCCGCAAAAGGGCATCGACCTGCTGCCCGGGGCGCTTGACGGCTTCATCGCTGCGGGCGGGGGGCTGGCGATCCTCGGCTCGGGCGACCCTTGGGCCGAGGAGATGGTGCAGGGCCTTGCCGCGCGCTTCCCCGGCCGGGTCGGCGTCAAGATCGGCTATGACGAGGGGCTGAGCCACCGGATGTTCGCGGGCGGCGATGCGGTGCTGGTGCCCTCGCGCTTCGAGCCCTGCGGGCTGACCCAGCTCTACGGGTTGCGCTATGGCTGTGTGCCGGTGGTCTCGGCGGTCGGGGGCTTGGCCGATACGGTGATCGGCCTCAGCCCCGCGACCGAGGCCGCGGGCGCCGCCACCGGCATCGTCTTCCACCCGGTCGATGACCTTGCCCTGCGGCAGGCCTTGCAGCGCCTGACCGAGGCCTGGGCCGACCGCAAGGGCTGGGCTGCGATGGTCAAACGCGGCATGCGCACCGACTGGGGCTGGGCGCGCTCGGCCGCGGCTTACGGCGCGCTCTATGACCGGCTGAGCGGGCAGCCATGATCATCACCGCGGGCCGCCCCGATCCGCTAGGCGCGACACCCTGCGCGGGCGGGGTGAACTTTGCGATCTTCTCCGCCCATGCCGAGCGGGTGGAGCTGTGCCTGTTTCAGGGCGGACGCGAGGTGCGGCTGACCCTGCCCGAGCGGTCGGGCGATGTCTGGCATGGCCATGTGACGGGCCTTGGCGAGGGCGCCGAATATGGCTACCGGGTGCATGGGCCCTGGGCGCCCGATCTGGGCCACCGCTTCAACCCCGCCAAGCTGCTGATCGACCCCTATGCGCGTGAGCTGACCGGCCCGCTGCCGTGGCAGCCGCCGATGCAGGGCGGCACCGGGCCCGCGCGTCCCGACCGGCGCGACAGCGCCCCGGTGATGCCGCGGGCCCGCGTCGTGGCGCCCGACCGGCCCGACTGGGTGCGCCCCGCGACCCCCTGGGCCGAGACGGTGATCTACGAGGCCCATCCCCGCGGCCTGACCATGACCCACCCCGAGGTGCCCGCCGCCCTGCGCGGCCGCTTCGAGGGGCTCGCCTGCACCCCGATCCTCGAGCATCTGCAACGCCTTGGCGTCACCGCGCTGGAGCTGCTGCCGGTCGCCGCCTTCCACGACGACCGCTTTCTGGTCGAAAAGGGCCTGAGCAATTACTGGGGCTATCAGCCGGTGGGCTTCCTCGCACCCGAGCCGCGCTATGGCGGGCGCGAGGGCTTCCGCCGCATGGTCCGCGCGCTGCACGCGGCGGGGATCGAGGTCATTCTGGATGTGGTCTTCAACCACTCGGGCGAGGGGGACGGCGCGGGCCCGACGCTCAGCCTGCGCGGGATCGACAATGCCAGCTATTATCGTCTGGCCGAGGGCGGGCGGGCCTATGTCAACGACACCGGCACCGGCAATACGCTGAACTTGGCGCATCCGTTCGTGCTGCGGCTGGTGATGGACAGCTTGCGGATGTGGGTCGAGGAGATGGGGGTGGACGGCTTCCGCTTTGACCTTGCGGCGACTTTGGTGCGCGGGGCCTCCGGTGCCTTCGATCTGCATTCCTGCTTTCTGGCCGCGATCCGGCAGGACCCGGTGCTGAGCCGCGTGAAGCTGATCGCCGAGCCTTGGGATATCGGCCCGGGCGGCTATCAGCTGGGCGCCTTCCCGCATCCGTTCACCGAATGGAACGACCGCTTTCGCGACGGGATGCGGCGGTTCTGGCGCGGCGATGCGGGGCAGATGCCGGAACTTGCGCGGCGCATCGCGGGCTCTGCCGAGATCTTCGATCATGGCGGGCGGCCCGCGACGGCCTCGGTCAATTTCCTGACGGCCCATGATGGCTTCACCCTGCAAGACCTTGTCGCCTATAACGAAAAGCGCAACGAGGCGAATGGCGAGGGCAACCGCGACGGCCATAATGCGAATTATTCGCAGGCGCTGGAGGCCCCCGCGGATCAGGGCGCGCGCAAACGCGCGATGCTCGCCTGCCTGATGTTGTCTCAGGGCGTGCCGATGCTGCTTGCGGGCGACGAGATCGGCAATTCGCAGGGCGGCAACAACAATGCCTATGCGCAGGACAATCCGATCGGCTGGGTCGATTGGACCGGCGCCGACCGCGATCTGGCGGATTTCGTCGCGCGCCTTGCGCAGATCCGCCGCGCCCATCCGGTGCTGCGCCAGCGCCGCTTCCTGCATGCCAATATCCGCCGTCAGGACGGGATGCGCGATCTGATCTGGCGGCTGCCCTCGGGCGCCGAACCCGGGCCGCCCGACTGGCACGATGCGCAGGCGCGGTGTCTGTGCGCCGAGATCCGCGGCGCCGCCGAGGGCCCCGAGGGCGAGGCCGCGCGCGAGGCCTGTTTCCTGATCTGCAACGCGGGTGCGGCGCTCGAGGTCACCCTGCCGCCCGGGCGCTGGACGCGGCTTCTGGATACCGCCGCCCCCGGGCTCCCCGATCCCGTCGCGCTCACCGGATCGACTTGCGCCGCGGCGCAATCTGTTCAACTGTTCACCCGGCCCATCGCCGCACAGGAGCAATCATGACGACCCACGCCACCCAGCCCTTCGAGGGGCAGAAACCGGGCACTTCCGGCCTGCGCAAGAAGACGCCGGTGTTCATGCAGCCGAATTATCTGGAGAATTTCATCCAGGCGACCTTCGACGCGATTGGCGGGGTTGCGGGCAAGGTGCTGGTGCTGGGCGGGGACGGGCGCTATTTCGGCGCCGAGGCCGCTCAGGTGATCCTGAAGATGGCGGCCGCGGGCGGCGCCGCGCGGGTGATCGTGGGGCAGGGCGCGTGGCTCTCGACGCCCGCCGCCTCGAACCTGATCCGGCGGCGCGGGGCGGATGGCGGGCTGATCCTGTCGGCCAGCCACAACCCCGGCGGCCCGAACGAGGATTTCGGCGTCAAATATAATATGGCCAATGGCGGTCCCGCGCCCGAGGCGGTGACCGAGGCGATCTTTGCCCGCACCAAGGTCATCACCGAATACGCCAAGCTCGAGGCGCCCGATGTCAACCTGACCATGCCCGGCGAAAGCCGTCTGGGGGCGATGGTGGTCGAGGTCGTGGACCCCGTCGCCGATTACGCCGACATGATGGAAGAAATCTTCGATTTCAACGCCTTGCGCGGGCTTTTTCATACGGGCTTCACGATGCGCATGGATAGTATGTGCGCGATCACCGGCCCCTATGCGGTGGAAATCTTCGAGAACCGCCTTGGCGCGCCGCGCGGCACCGTCGCGCATGAGGTGCCGCTGCCGGATTTCGGCGGCATGCACCCCGATCCGAACCCGACCTGGGCGCATGCGCTGATGGCCGAGATGATGGCCGAGGACGGCCCCGATTTCGGCGCGGCCTCGGATGGGGACGGCGACCGCAACATGATCCTTGGCCGCGGCACCTATGTCTCGCCCTCGGACAGCCTTGCGGTGATCGCCGCCAATGCGCATCTGGTGCCGGGCTATGCCGAGGGTCTGAAGGGGGTCGCGCGCTCGATGCCGACCTCGGCCGCGGTGGACCGCGTCGCCGCGGCGCTGGGGATCGACTGCTACGAGACGCCGACCGGCTGGAAATTCTTTGGAAATCTGATGGATGCGGGGCGCGTCTCGCTCTGCGGCGAGGAAAGCTTCGGCACCGGCTCGGACCATGTCCGCGAGAAGGACGGGCTGTGGGCCGTGCTAATGTGGCTCAACATCATCGCCGCGCGCGGGCAGTCGGTGGCCGAGATCATGGCCGATCATTTCGCCCGCTTTGGCCGCAACTATTATTCCCGCCATGACTACGAGGCCCTGCCGAGCGATCAGGCCAATGCCATGCTGGACGATCTGCGCGATCGGATGGACGGGTTGAAAGGCAAGACCTATCAGGGGCTTACGGTCGAAAGCTCAGACGAATTCAGCTATACCGACCCGGTCGATGGCTCGGTCTCTGCGCGGCAGGGCTTCCGCATCCTCTTCGCGGGCGGCTCGCGCGTGGTGCTGCGGCTCTCGGGCACCGGCACCGAAGGCGCGACCCTGCGCGTCTATCTGGAACGCTACGCCCCGGGCCCCGAGGGTCTGGCCGAGGACCCGCAACAGGCGCTTGCCCCGATCGTCGCCGCCACCGAAGAGATCGTCGGCATCCGCGCCCGCACCGGCCGCACCGGCCCCGATGTCATCACCTGAGACTTAGGTCTTATAGGCAAATGACGGCGCGCGCGACAGGCTCTGGCCATGTGGCGCGCGCTTGTTCTCTTCCTGATGCTCTCCGGTCCGCTCTTCGCGGCGCCGCTCATGCGTGACGAACTCGCGCCGATGATCCTCGCGCCCTATGAGCTGGGCGAGCCGGTCAACGACAAGGGCGTCTGGACGCTCTTGAATTCCGGCGGCGGCGAGGCCGGATATGTCTTTGAAACCGAGGGGTTGGCGCCGCTTCCGGGGTTTTCCGGCGCGCCGATCAACCTGCTGGTGATGCTCGACCGCGAGGGGCGCTTCCTCGACGTGCGGCTGATCCGGCAGAACGAGCCGATCTTCGTCTCGGGCCTCGGCGAGGCGCCGTTTCGCGCCTTCCTCGAACAATATCGCGGCCATGCGATCAGCGAACCGCTGGTCGTCGGCACGCCCTATGGCGCGGGGGGCACGGCCTCGGACAATATCTATCTGGATGGCGTGACCAAGGCCACGGCCAGCGTTCGCATCGCCCATGAATCGATCTTGGCGGCGACGCTGGCCGTCGCGCGCGAGAAGATGCAGGGCATCAAGACCGGCCCCGCGCCGCGCCCCGACCCCGATCATGCCGAGGCGCTGGACTGGAAAACCCTGATGGAACAGGGGCTTGTGGGGCGTCTTTCGGTGACGAATGCGCAGCTGGATGCGGCCTTCGCGGGCACCCGCTGGGCCGATGACGGGGCCGGGGGCGCGCCCGAGGCGCCCTTCATCGACCTCTATGTCATCGACCTCGGGCCACCCGCGATCGCCCGCGCCGTTCTGGGCCCCGGCACTCTGGCCGAGGTCGAGCGTTTCACCGCGCGCGCGCCTGATGACGAACTCTATCTGCTGATCGAGGCGGGCGAACATGGTCTGGTGTCCGAGGCGTTCGTGCGCAACACCGCGCCCGACCGGATTTCGGCCACGCAGGACGGCCTGCCGCTGGCGCTGCGCGATGCGGATATCTTGCCGGACCTTGCCAAGGACGCCCCGCAAGATCTTGAAGACGCAACGAAAATGGTTGTCCGGCTGGACCGGCGTCTGGGCTTCGATCCGACCCGGGCCTGGGTGCTGAACCTGCAGGCGGTGCGGCTGCATGGCCAGTTCCAGCCTGAAATCGGCACCACCCATTTCAGCCTCGACCTCGCCACGCCCGAGCGCTTCTTCCTGCGCCCCGCGGCCCCCGTCACGCTGAGCCCGTTTCAAGAGGCGATCCGCAATCGCGCCACCGACCTGTGGCTGCTTGGCGGGTTTCTGAGCCTGCTCTTCGCGGCGCTTCTGGCGCAATCGCGGCTGGCGGGACTGCGGGCCTTTACCCCGGTTCGTCTCAGCATCCTCGCCCTAGTCATTGGATTCGTTGGATTTTGGGGGCAGGGGCAATTGTCGGTCGTCACCGTTCTGGCCTTCCTGCGCGGTCTGACTGCGGGCGGGCTCGAGGTGCTGCTCTATGATCCGTTCGGGCTGATGGTCTGGGCGGCGGCGGGGCTTGGGTTCCTGCTCTGGGGGCGCGGGTTCTTCTGCGGTTGGCTCTGCCCCTTTGGCGCGCTGCAGGAATTCGCCCATCACATCGGGCGCCTGTTGCGCCTGCCGCATTGGGAGCCCCCCGCGAGCATGGCCCGCGCGCTGCTCTGGACCGGCCCGGCGGCGCTGGCGGTGCTGGTCGTCATCGCCTTCGCCGCGCCGGAACATGCTGAAAAAGCAGCAGAAATCGAGCCCTTCAAGACCGCGATCACGGTGCATTTCGACCGGCCCTGGCCCTATGTTCTGTGGGCCGGGGGATGGATCGCGGTGTCGGCGGTCTGGTTCAAGGGCTTTTGCCGCTCGATCTGCCCCTTGGGCGCGGTGATGCGGATCGGCGGGCTCTTGCGCCTGCGCCGCTGGATCCCGCGCCGCGAGGCCTGCGGCAGCCCGTGCCAGCTGTGCCGGGTGCGCTGCCGCTATGGCGCCATCGCGCCGCAGGGGCAGATCCGCTATTCCGAATGTTTCCAATGCCTTGACTGCGTGACGATCCATGACGACCCGAAACAATGCGTGCCGCTGATCCTAGCCGCGAAACGGCAAAGGAAGGCAGCATGAGGCGGCGGCGGTTCTTGCAGATTGCAACGGCGGCGGCGCTGGCGCGGCCCGCGCAGGCGCAGACCTGGCGCGAGCAGGCCTTTGGCGCGGACCTTGCGATCCAGACCGAGGGGGCGGCGCCGATGGCGGCGATCCGCGCCGAGATTGCCGCGATCGAGGCCTGTTTTTCGCTGTTTCAGGACAGTGAACTGCTGCGGCTGAACGCATCCGGGCGCGGTCCCGGCTCGGTGCGGATGCGGGCGGTTCTGGCACGGGCCGACCGGGCCCATCGCGCGACCGGGGGCGCCTTCGATCCGACCGTGGGCGGGCTTTGGGCGGCGCTGGCACAGGGCCGCGACGGCGCCGCCGAGCGTGCCAACATCGGCTGGCAACACGTTGAGATTGCAGATGAAATACGGCTGGCACCGGGGCAGGCGCTGACCCTGAACGGGATCGTGCAGGGCTATGCCGCCGACCGGATTGCAGCGCTTTGTGCGCAGGCGGGGCTTGGGCGCTCTTTGATCGACATGGGCGAATTCGCGGCGCTTGGCGGTCCGTTCCGGATCGGGATCGAGGACCCCACCGCGGGCCGGATCGGCCAGCGCAGCCTGACCCAAGGCGCGCTTGCCACCAGCAGCCCCGGCGCGCTGGCCTTGCCCGGGGGCAGCCATATCCTCGGGCCGCGGGGCGAGCGGCCGCTGTGGTCCACCGTCACCGTCGAGGGGCCCGAGGCGGCGCTTTGCGATGCGGCCTCGACCGCCTTCGTCCTGATGGGCAAAGAGGCGATCACGCGCGCAGGCCGGGGTATGAGCCTGCGCGCGGTCACGCTTGTTGATTTCGAGGGAAACCTCGAAACCATAAGGCTTTAGAGGCCGATCTTCAGACGGGTCCGCTCATCTGACGGGCGCGCGGAAATCCACACCATGGGCTGCGAAAATCGCCGGGATCCGGCCATCCGCCAGCCCCGCCGCAATCGCATCATCCACCGCATAGGCCAGCGGCCGATGCTGGAACGAGATCGCCACCCCCAGCGTCCAGGAATTGCGCGCAAGCCCCAGAAGCGGCGGCTCATGCACCGCCATCCCCTCGGCCAGATGGGCATCGAGCTCTGCCCGTGGTCCCATCACCGCCATCACCTCGCCCGCCGCCAGCCCCGCCATCGCGGCGGCGGTCGTCTTGTAGCGATGCACCTTGTCGGCGGTCGCGCCATGGGCGACCGAGGTCAGGAAGAAATCCGAAATCGAGTCATTCTCGACCCCCACCGGATCAAAGCGGAAGACCGGCGGCGTCGGCCCCTTTTCGGGATAATCCGCCGTGCCATAGGCAATCGCCAGCCGCTCGGTCGCATATTGCCCGGTGAAGACGACCTGATCGAAGCGGCAGGCATAATCCACGTCATAGGGCACATGCAGCATGACGTTCGACACCCGCCCGCCGACCGCCGCACCCTTGTAGACATAATTCAGCAGGTCTGCATCGAGCATCTCGCCGGGGGTGACCAGCCGAAACCGCGCCTCGACCCCCAGTTCGGAGGCGATCAGGCGGCCGATCTCGACATCGATGCCCTGCGCCTTGCCGCCCTGTTCCCAGGACCAGGGCGCGAAATTCTCATAGGCGGCGAATTCGATATAGCCATCCTCGCGGATCCGGTCGAGCGAGCGGCCAATATCGCGCGGCGCGGTATTCTGCAGGCGCTGTTCGGGCGGCACCCCCTCGCAGGCGGCAAGGGCGGCGCGGGGGATGAGACCCGCACCGCCCAGACCCAGAACCGCAGCCACCAGAACGCCAAGGGCGTGACGGCGCCCGGGGGCGGCCCCGGGTGTCCCGGACCGCCGCGCGCTCATTGGGCGGCCGACAGGCCGATGGTCAGCACCTCGGCCGCGTGTTTGAAGCTGGCGGGGTCCGCGCTCAGCGCCAGCGCCGCGCGGCTCACCGCACTATCGGCAAGCGGCGCGCCGGAGGCGGTCTTGACCTCGGCCGCGATGCCCTCCAACTCGGCCTTCAGCGCCGCGCCATCGCCTTCGCCCGCCGCCAGCTGGTCGCGGATCGCATGCAGCCGGTCGGCATGGGCATCGAGCGCGCCATCCTCGGGGCGGGTCTCGATATAGGTGCGGATCGCCCAGGCGGCCTTTTGCCCCAGCACATCGCCAAAGGCGGGCATCTTGGTCGTGCCATCCTGCGTATAGCCGTGGCGGAAGCGCTCGACATACCATTCATCGCCATATTCCTCGGCCTCGAGGAAGCGCAGGTCCGGCGCCAGACCGCCCGAGACCGCGCCGAGCCCATGGCAGCGCGCGCAGTTCTGGTTGAAGCCGGAATCACCGATCTGCACGGCGGCGGCCCAGACCTCTTCGCCGGCGGCCGCGGCGCGATAGGGGTTTTCGGTCAGCCATTCCTCGCCCACTTCGGGCAGGGCGTCGGTATTGACCGCCTGCGGCGCGACATCGCCATGGGCGAAAAGCTGGGCCGGCGCCATCAGCCCGGCAAGCGTCAGAGCCGCGATCAGGCGGCGGTGGCGGGCGTCGAGCATCTCTCTCTCCCTCTCGATCCTTGTGCCCCAGACCTAGCGCGAGGGCGGCGGGGGCCGCCATTCGACCTTGGTCGTGTTCCGCGCCGCAGCATCCGCCGGCCTATTGGCCATTGGTCTAATAGGAGGGGGCAGGACCCGGGGCTAGGGTGGTCCCATACGCCCCGAGGAGGGGGCAGGGAGGACAAGATGACGATCTGGAAACGCGGCCTGATGGCTGCTGCGCTGGCGCTGGCCGGCCTTGGGGCGCCGGTGCAGGCGCAGGATCTGCCGGTGCTGACGGTTGCCGCGCTTGAGGGCGGGACGGTCAACTGGGAACTGGATACGATCCGCCATTATGGCCTTGACCGCGCGAACGGGTTCGATCTGCAGGTGATGCCGGTCGCGGGCAACCCGGCGGCGCAGGTCGCCTTGCAGGGCGGGGCGGCGGATGCGATCGTCACCGACTGGTTCTGGGTCGCGCGGATGCGGGCCGAGGGGCAGGATTTCACCTTCCTGCCTTATTCCAAGGCGGTGGGCGGGCTGATGGTGCGCACGGGCAGCCCGATCGCCTCGGTCGCCGACCTCAAGGGCCGCAAGATCGGCATCGCGGGCGGGCCGCTCGACAAGAGCTGGCTGATCCTGCGTGCCTATGCCCAGCAAGAGGCCGGGCTCGATCTGGCCGCCGAGACCGAGCAGGTCTTCGGTGCCCCGCCCCTGATCATGGAGGCGGGCGTCTCGGGCGAGGTCGATGCGGCGATGAACTTCTGGCATTTCGCGGCCAAGATGGAGACCCGCGGCATGCAGGTGCTGATTGGGGTCGATCAGGCGGCGACGGCGCTGGGGCTTGACCCGGAGACGCCGCTCTTGGGCTATGTCGTCTCCGAAAAGCTGGTGGCCGAGAAGCCCGCGGTGGTGGCGGGGCTGGCGGCAGCCTCGCGCGCGGCCAAGGAGAAGCTTGCAACCGATGACGCGGCCTTTGCGCGGCTGCGCGATCAGATGAAAGCCAAGGATGACGCGCAATTCGCGGCGCTTGTGGCGGGCTATCGCGCGGGGATCCCGGCGCCCGGGCCGGTCGATGAGGCGGCGGCGGACCGGATGCTGAAGCTGATGGCGCGGCTTGGCGGGGCCGATCTGGTGGGCCCGGTCGAGGCGCTGCCGCCGGGCACCTTCCTGACGAATTGAGCGAATGGGGAGCGCGCGCA
>JACXUS010000153.1 GCA_014763785.1 Sphingomonadales bacterium
CCCGATACGACCGTGGCCCCAAGGTCTTCCTATCAGCAATCGCACTTGCTGCCCTCGTCATCTACTGGCTTTGAAACTCAATGAGTCCAGACCCTAGATGATCGCCTGATCCGCGCTCAGATACTCGGCCTCTTCCCACCACAGACCGAACTCCTCGTGATAAAGCGCCACCTCGCCCAGAACGAAGAACTGATCCCCGCGCAGATCGCGCGCGACGAAATCCCCCTTGCCGGTGCGGCGCAGGATCTCCCGCGCGGGGGCCGGGATCTGCACCGTGAAGGGCTGCAAGCCCCGCGCGATCGGCCCCGAGTGGTGCCACCCCTGCCCCAGTCGCTCGATCCATTCGGCCGCCACCGGATCGCGCGCGACGATCACCGGCACCATCGCACTGTCGATCATCCGATAATCGGCCGCCAGGCTACGGAACGGAAAGTTCGTCCCATGACGGCCCAGCACCATCCGCTCGGCCATCCCGGCCCCCAGCGTCTTCGGCCCCTCGTGCCAGTAGACATCTTCGAACCAGTCGCGGATCGCGCCCGGATCGAGCAGATCCGCGAACCGCCCCGCCGTGGCCCGCATCGCCGCGGCCAGCCGCGCCACCTCCGTCGGCGGCGGATCGTCCGACGCGGCAAAGACCACCAGCCGCGACGCCTCGATCCCACGCCGTCCCTCGCGGTTCACGCGCCCCGCGGCCTGGATCACGCTGTCCAGCCCGGCCTCGGCCCGCCAGCCGCAAGGAAAGTCCAGGTCCACGCCAGCCTCGATCAGGCTCGTCGCAATCAGTCGACGCGGCAGCCGCGCGCGAATCTCGTTCAGGATCAGTTTCCGATGGGCCGGATATTGACGCGTGCTGACGTGCACGAGCCCTTCCAGTCCCGCCGCGCGCCCCGCGCGATACAGCGCCAGCGCATGTTTGCGGCTGTTCACGATCACGAAGCCCTGCCCGGCCCGGCGCCGCGATCAAGGCTTCATCCGTCATCGCACCGGCCTGTTCGATCCGAACGCGCGCCAAGGCCGCACTCAGGCCCCGCAGATCTGGCGCCAGCTCGCGCCCCGCCTGCAACTGCAAACCGCCTGCCCCGAGCTGCGCGCTGTCGAAGACCGGCTGCGTCGCCGTGCACAGAACGATCGTACAACCGTAATGCATCGCCAGCGCATCGATCATCGCCAAGGTCGACATCAACAACCGCCGCGGCAAACATTGCGCTTCGTCCAGAACGATCACCGATCCGGCGATATTGTGCAGCTTGCGCGCACGCGAGGGCCGCGCCGCGAACAGGCTTTCGAAGAGCTGCACATTGGTGGTCACCACCACCGGCGCCGCCCAATCCTCCATCGCCAGGCGCAGCTTGTCGCGCCCGCCCTCGGCCGGAGTATCGGCCTCGATCGCGCTATGATGTTCCAGAATCACGCCATCGCCCAACACCCGGCGAAAGGTCTCGGCCGTCTGGTCGATGATCGAGGTGTAGGGAATGGCATAGATGATCCGACGCAGCCCATGCCGCGCCGCATGATCGAGCGCGAACCCCAGCGAGGCCAGCGTCTTGCCGCCGCCCGTCGGCACAGAGAGCGTGAACAAGCCCGGCGGCAGATCGGCTTTGGCGCGGACCTGTTTCAGGATCTCACCACGCAGCCGATTCAGGTCGGTGTCTCCGGCGAAGCCCGCCATATGGGCCTCGAACCGCTGACGCAGCTCGAGCAGAAGAACGGACAACGCAGGCCAGTCGCGATCTCGGCTGCGGTTCTCGAGCCCATCATAGAAGGCTTCGGTGTCGCGATAATCGGCGTCGACGAGGCAGGAAAACAGCATTCGTACGGCCGATGACAGATCAAATCCCGCTTTCCCCGGATCCTTGCGACAGTGTGCCATCAGCTCGCGCCCGACGGCGGGAAAATCGACGGGAAGGTGTTGGCGCCAGTCGGCACCAAGGGCCGCGCCCGGTTTGCCGATCCACGAGACAAGGCAGGCGCGGTCCTGACTTTCCTTGTCCGGCAGACCCGCGTGATGGCCGAGCATCGCGTAGGCCAGCGCCTCGGCAACGGCCATGGCCCCGGGTGGTGCCTGTTCGAGAAGAACCCGTCCGCCCGCCGTCGAGTGATCGACCCGCGCGTCCTCGCCGCACAGCACGTGATCGAAGTCGGGATCGTATTTCCCCAGATCGTGAAACCGCCCCGCAATGCCAGCTGCATCAGCCAACCCAAGCGCGGCGCCGCGCTGCCTTGCCAGGCGTTCGACCTGGGCCAGATGGTCGGTCAACAACTGCCAATCTGACCGATTGCCGGGCGTGCCGGAATGGGCATAAAAAGTCGTCATCGAACCAGATCCTGAAAAGGGCAGGGCGGTTGACAGCTGTCAACTTGGGTCAGAGTCGCCCCGGGGTTGACAGCTGTCAACTCAGACGGCCCTCGTGTTATCCGCACGCAACAGGGCCATGACCATCGGACCCGGCGAGAACGACCCCGCCTCGGCCTTTGCAGCAAGGCTGCGCAGATAGCCCCCTGGACTGCGGATCTCTGACGCGCGTTGCAGGATGCAGGCCAGTGCGATCGCCGCCGCCGTGTCCCCCATCGCTCGGCGGGCCGCAGCCCAGGCATCCGGGCTGATCCCAAGCATCGGCCGCACAAAATCGGCCGCGGCGACCAGCTCATGCCAGTTCCTGATGCCCTGCGGCACATAATCCAACAGATCGGGGCAAGACTTCAGAACCAGATAAAGCGGCAGCTTGGGTTCCACCCGCACCGAGGATGGGACGGCAGAGCTGACCGGGTCGCCCTCTTCCATTTCTATGGAAGGTTCAGAATCTGAAGGGAGTCTGTTTGAATATTGTATGTGCCGCCCAGAATCGACGTCATTGCCGTTCATATCTTCTGTTTTCACAGAGGACAGGGCCGCATTGACAGCGTCCAGCAAAACCACGACTTGAGCGTTCAACGCTTCGAGGTCCGCCGCGTCAAGCTTCCTGCGCAACATGCGTGCCAACAGACGGGTTTCATCCTCAAGCGCATCGAACCGGCCCGGGTGCTCGTCCTGACCGAAGGCCACAAGCTTGCTCGCATCGCGCAGACGCAGAACGACTGCCTCGCGCAGACGCTTCAGGCGTGCCACGGCTTCCCGGGCAGCCAGTGCCGCCGCGGCGATCTCGGTCGCACGCAGAACAAGCGGACGCAGATCGAAACCGAAGGCCACAGCGAGCGTGCCATCCAGCCCGCGCGCGGCGTAGCGCTTGCCGTTGGGGCTGTCATGGCGAAGGATAAGCCCCGCCCGGACAAGCGCCGCAATGTGCCGCCGCAGGGTCGATTCAGCCATGCCATGCGTCCTCTCGGACAGGGCACTGTTCGACGGAAAGACGATCGTCGGCGCGTCGCCCCCCAACTCGGCCTGGGGATGGAACGACAGCAGCGCCGACAGGACGGCCAGATCGCGGTCACTGACCCCAAAGGCCGCACGCGCCGCGGTCAGATCCTTGAGAAGGGCCCATTTGTCGGGCGTGCTGTCGGGCAGGGGCGCTTCGGCCAGGGCGCGGGCCGCCAGCAGGCCATAAGTAACCTGCCGCCGCCCAAAGGGCGTCGTGGAAATATGCTGCATGCTCATTCACGAGACAAAAAGATACAGCCCACCGCAGGCGCGATGTTGACAGCTATTCGCAGGGCCGGTAATTCTTGAGGTGCTAGAACAAGAACGGGCCTCTCGGGATGTCAGTCCTGGGGGGTCTTTCTCTATCTGCCGGGTCGTGCCTCCTCGTTTGTTGTTATCTGGGTCATTGTCCCTCGCTCCACTTGCGGTGCAACGCGGGCAATTCTTGCAAAAGCCAGTCTTCGAAGCCACGATCGAGCCGCTTTTCCATGCGGATCGTCAGGCGGCCGCCACGGCGTTCGGCCTCGGCCAGCGCCACGCCGTTGACAGACTGGATGACCTGCGGGGCAGGGCGATCGCGCCGCGCCTTTGCCCCCTTGGCATATGCGATCGCGGCCTCGAAGCGCGCGTCCGATGTCCTGGCGTCGGCCAGATTGATCATCGCGATCATCTCTTGCGCGTCACGCTCCTCCGATTCGATCGCTTCGGCCAGCGCCAGCCAGCGGTCGCGCCCGACCGAAGGCGCCGCGCCGATGGCTGCAATGATCTCGGGCGCGATCCTGTCGGCCACAGACAAAAGTCGCGAAATCAAGGTCTTGTCCATCGTGAGCGTGTCGCCGATGATCGTGCGGTCATACCCGGCCTCGACCATCTGGCGCGCGAAACTGGCCTTTTCAATGAAGCTCAGATCTCGGCGGGCGGTGTTTTCCTGCCCCTGGGCGATCAACAGATCGCGGTCGTCGAGCGCGCGCACCAGCGCCTTGACCGGCAGGCCGAGGTCACGCAGTGCAAGCACCCGCCGGCGGCCATAGACGATCTGATAGCGCCCCTCGGCGGCGGGATGCGGGCGCACCAGCACCGGCACCTGCTGACCATATTCGGCGATCGAGGCGCGCAGCGCGGCATCCTCCGCGTCATCTGTCTCGAGGCGGTCTTGAACCCCGCCCGCGTCGATCAAATCAGGGTCTATTTCGGCCAAAGCCCGGGCCTGCAGATCGGCGACCGAACGCGAAATCGCGCCGATCGCGCCCTTGGCATAGCGCGGCCGATCCGGGTCGATCGTGGACACCGACGGGGCAGGGGAGGGCGGTTGCACCGCATCGCCCATCAGACCGGAAAGCAGGTTCTTGCGTGCCATCAGCGCCCCCATGCGTGCTGGATGAGACCCTCGATCTCGCCGTTGACGGCGTTCAGGCTCTCCATCGCGCGGTCGTAGGTCGCGCGCGTGAATTGCGACTTGTCGATTTCGTAGAGCGTCTGCTTGGTGATGCCGGCGTCCGAAATCGCGGTCGATTTCAGGACGGTATGGTTCAGCACATGCTCGCCGAAGAGCGAACGCACGAAGCTCACCATCTGGTTTTGCGGCCCGTCGCCGGGCTCGTAGCGCGTGATCACATAGCGCAGCCAGTCATAGCTCATGTTGCCGCCTGCATCGGCCACGACCCCCAGAAGGTTCGAGGTCATCAGCAGGAACTGACACATCGACATGACATCGAGCATCTGCGGATGAACCGTCACGAGAACGGCGGTCGCGGCGGAGAGGGCAGACATGGTCAGGAAGCCGAGCTGCGGGGGGCAATCGATCACGACAAGGTCGTAATCCGACTCTATTTCCGCCAGTTTCTCGGAAATCCGGGTGAAGAACATCTGACCGGTGCGCGCGCTGAGAACGCGCGGGGTATCGTGCTCGAACTCCATCAGGTCGAGGTTGCCGGGCACGAGGTCGAGGTTGGTGAAATAGGTCTTGCGGATGATCGAGCGCAGGGGAACCGGGTCGTCGTAGCGGATCGCATCATAGAGCGTGCCGCCATCGAGCAGATCGAATTCCGGCTGGAACCCGTGCAGCGCGGACAACGAGGCCTGCGGGTCGAGGTCGATGGCAAGCACGCGATAGCCATCGAGCGCGCATTTCTGCGCGAGATGAGCCGCGGTGGTGGTCTTGCCCGAGCCGCCCTTGAAATTGATGACCGTGACCACCTGCAGGTGGTCGCCCTCGCGCCGCCCGGGCAGATAGGTACCCGGGACCTTGGCTCCCGCCTCGAGCAGGTGGCGCAGTTCGAGAATGTCCTGCGGCGTATAAAGACGGCGACCACCGGCTCCGGTCTCGGGCTGCGGGCCGCGGCCATCGAGACTAAGCTTGCGTAAATAGGCATCCTTGACGCCCAGAAGGTCGGCGACTTCGCCGCTGGTGAAGCGACGCAACTCCTTGGAGGCGTTCGGGGGAAACAGCTGGGCGCGGTGCGCCAGGAGCCGCTCGGACAGGCGTGAGGCATGCTCGCCCACCAACCGGTCGATCCGGATTTCGTCTTTCATACTGCCCTCTGCCAATGGCTTGTTACGGACTTTGGCGATTATTTCACTGCTTAGCGTAAGTTAATGCGACAGATTCGGGATTTGGGCAAGGGGTTTCCACAAGACCATGTGGATAACCGGCCGCGCGACACAAGAGGCGCACCGCCCCCGGGGGAAGGCAAGACCCCTTAACAGATCGTCCTCGCGCACCAATATCTAGCCAGATAGCTAGATAGATGCCGCGATGTGGACCGTGCAAGATGCCAAGAACAAGTTCAGTGCGGTGGTCGAGGCCGCGCTGGCCGGTCAGCCGCAAGAGGTGAGCCGCCGCGGCAAGCCTGCGGTGGTCGTGGTCTCGGTCGAAGAGTATCACCGGCTGCTGGCCGGGGCCGTGCAGGCGCGCGAGAGCTTTGCCGAGCATCTGCTGGCCTTTCCCGGCGAGGATCTGCCGCGCGCCAAGGCCGCGCCGCGCGATGTGCGCTTCTGATGTATATCCTTGATACGAATGTGATTTCCGCGGTGCGCCGGCCGGATCGCGCGCCGCAGGTTGCGGCCTGGCTGCGCGGTCGGGCCGAGCAGGAGCTGTTCCTGAGCGTGATCACGCTGGGCGAGATCGAGCGCGGCATTCGCCTGCAGGAGCCGCAGAACCCCGATTTCGCGCGGGACCTGCGGGCTTGGCTCGATCGCACGGTGCTGCTGTTTTCCGACCGGCTGCTGGCTTTCGAGGCCGAGGATGCGCGGATCTGGGGGCGGCTCTCGGCCGAGATCGGCCATACTGGCGCCGATCTGATGATCGCGGCCACGGCGTTGCGGCACGGGGCGGCGGTGGTGACCGGCAATGTCAGCGATTTCGCCGCCACGCGGGTGCGGCTGGAAACCCCGTTCCAGACGGTGGGGCAGGGGGGTTAGAGGCCCGCGGCTTTCGTCAGGTTGACGCGGAAGCGGTCGCGGCGGCGCTGGTATCTGCGGGTCATCTCGGCGCTGGCATGGCCGAGCTGTTTCTGGATGTGG
>JACXUS010000455.1 GCA_014763785.1 Sphingomonadales bacterium
CCCTGCTTGATCCCGCCCAGCCAGTCGCCCTCGTAGCGATAGCCGTTCGCACTCTCGAGCGTGCCCTTGCCGTCATGCATCGCATCGCGGAACTGGCCGGTATAGGTTGAGCCGTTGGCGTAACGGGCGGTCCCGGTGCCGGTGATCTGGCCGTTGAGCCAGTCGCCCTCATAGGTGCCGCCGTCGGCAAAGGTGATCTTGCCCTTGCCATTGGGTTTGCCGCGGGCGAATTCGCCCTCGTAGACGGAGCCGTTGGGAAAGCGTGCGCGGCCCTGACCGCGGATCTCGCCCATCACCCATTCGCCCTCGTATTCATAGCCCGAGGGAAGCTTGTAGGTGCCGTAGCCGTCCTGCTTGCCGTCGGTGAACGTGCCCTCGTAGAGCCCGCCATCCTCGTATTGCTTGGTGATCACGTCCTTTGCGAGCGCGGCCTGAGTGCCGAGCCCGACGAGAAATGCCAATGCGACGGTGCGAAGCTGCGCCCCTGCCATGCCTGCCCTCGATCCTGCTGCCCTCGGCTGCGCGGCGGATTCGTCCCGCGCGGCCCTTTTACAAAGGTTAAATGCCGCGCCCGGGGGTGACAAGCGCGCAAGGTGCAGTCCGCTTGGCCAGGCGTTCGGCAGGCCGCTCACGCCAGGAGTAGCGGTGCGCCAAGCCAGTCGCGCAGCCCTTGGGTAATCTTCTCGGGCTGTTCGAGCGGACTCATGTGGCCAGCGCCCAGGATCAGCCGGTATTCCGCATGGGGCATCAGCTCGGCAAGGAATTCATGACGGCGCGGCGGGCAAATGCGGTCATATTCGCCGCACATCAAAAGCGCCCGCGTCTTGGTGTTGCGCAGTGTGCGTTGCAGATCGGGGCGGCGCATCAGCGCGCGCGACTGGCGCTCGAACGCGTCGGGGCCGAGAGCGGCCGCCATTTCCAGCATCAGCGCCTGTACGGTGGCGCGGCCCGCGCCGGGGGCGAGCGAGTCGGAGGGGATCTCGTCGAGCATCATCTCGTCGAGCCGCCCCGTGCGCGCGCCCACGATCCGGGTCTCGCGGCTGGCGGCGACCTGCGGTGTCTCGGGCAGGGGCGAGACATCGATCAGCGCGAGCTGGCTGACGCGCTCGGGCGCGCGGCGCAGGATCTCGATTGCCACCACGCCGCCCAGCCAGTGTCCGGCGAGCGCAAAGCGTGTGGGGGCATCGGCCAGTACCGCCTGCGCCATCTCCTCGATGGTAGAGCCGCGCAACCGCGCGACCATCACGCTGCGTTCACTCGACAGGTCCTGCAACTGGTGCCAGAACAGGCGTGCATCGCACATGAATCCGGGCAGGAAGACCAGCGGGTCGTTGGGCATGGCTCGAAACCTCTTTCGCGGCGCTTTTGCGCTCTGTTGAGGCGGAGTGTGCCGCAAGCCCGCTGGGCTGGCAAATTGAAAACCGCTGGGCGGCGGATCACAGCCGCTCGATCACCTCGGCAAGCGCCGTCTCGATCAGTGCCAGACACTCGGGCGTCGAGAACCGGTGATCGGCGCCCTT
>JACXUS010000456.1 GCA_014763785.1 Sphingomonadales bacterium
CTCATAGCTTTGCCGCGCGGGGCAAATCCCCAGAACCGCCGCGACCGCATCGAAGAGCCGCCCCGCGCTAGAGGACATGGGCGCGTTGATCCCGCGCGCCGCCGCCGCCCGCGCCAGATCGCGGGGCGCATCGGGGAAAAGCGCATCCGCCCAATCCGACAGCCCCGCCGCATCGAGCCGCACCAGCGCATTGCGCCAGGGCTCGGCCTGCGCGCGATCCCCGCCGATCAGCGGCGCGGGTTCAAGATGCGCGATCCGCTCGAAGCCTGCGTAATCGCCCAAAAGCAGCTCGCCGCCCCAGATCGTGCCATCGGGGCCGAGCCCCAGACCATCGAGCACGATCCCCGCGACCGGCCCAGCATCCCGGGGCCAGAGGTTTTCCGCCAGACAGGCCGCCAGATGCGCGTGGTGATGCGCCACCGCGACCAGTTTCGCGCCCAACGCCTCGGCCCGCGCGGCGCCATGGCGGCTCGCGCGAAACTCGGGGTGCAGGTCCACCGCCACCACGCGCGGGCGATGGTCGAAGAGCGCGGCATAATCGGCATCGGCCTGCTGGAACGCCTCCCATGTCAGGGCCTCGTCCAGCTCGCCCAAATGGTGCCCAAGCAGCGCCTGAGCGTCCTTGATCAGGCAGATCGCGGCCTTCATCTGCCCGCCATAGGCCACCACCTGCGGCGCCCCCTCGAAGCCGGGCGGCAGCGGGCGCGTGCCCGGCACCAGCCCGCGCGCGCAGCGCAGCACCATCGGCGGATCGGCCCGCAGCACAGAATCATCCAGCCGCCGCGCGATCTCGCGGTCATGCATCAGGAAGCCATCGGCAAAGACGGCCAGCTTGGCCCGCGCCTCGTCATTGCCAACCACCTGCGGCTCGCCCGAGAGGTTCCCGCTGGTCATCACCAGCACGCCGCCGAAGGCCGCCAGCAAGAGATGATGCAGCGGCGTATAGGGCAGCATCACGCCGAACTGGTCGATCCCGGGCGCGATGCCGGGCAGATCGGCGCGCGCGGGGCACAGAACCACCGGCGCCGCGGGGGCGCTGAGCGCAGCCAAGGCAGCGGGCGAGAGATCGACGATCCCGGCCAGAGCGGCCTCGGGACCCATCAGCGCGAAGGGTTTGGCCGGGCGCCGCTTGCGCGCACGCAAGGTGGCCACGGCCGCGGCGTTCAGCGCATCGCAGGCCAGATGAAAGCCGCCCAAGCCTTTGATCGCGACGATCCCGCCCGCCTGCAAAACACCGACCGCAAGCGCGATCGGATCGCCCGCAACCTCGGCCCCGCCCGCCTCATACCAAAGCCGCGGGCCACAGGCCGGACAGGCAATGGGCTGGGCATGGAAGCGGCGATCGCCGGGATCGGCATATTCAGCGCCGCAGTCCGGGCACATCGGGAAGGGCGCCATCGTCGTGCGCGCCCGGTCATAGGGCAGGCCCTGCAGAATGGTGAAGCGCGGCCCGCAATGGGTGCAATTGGTGAAGGCATAGCCCGCGCGGCGCCCGCCCGCCCATTCGCCC
>JACXUS010000017.1 GCA_014763785.1 Sphingomonadales bacterium
GGACGTGGAAGCGGCAATCGCAACCTTTCAGGATCGGGAAAGATCCAAGGCGCGCGCGCTTCTGGAGGAAAAGGCCAAGGAAATGGGCTTTTCACTGGATGAAATTGTCGGCAAGAAGACGCGCCGGGCGAAGAGGCCGAGGCGGATCACGCGGCCGAATGGGTCGTCGATGTGGGGGCGGAGGTCGAATGGGTGGCCGAGTTCGACGCCGAGCTGGGCGGAGAAGTCGTCACCGAGCCGGACGCCGAGGTCGAGGTTGCGGCTGAGGCAGAGGCTGAGGGTGACCCCGAGCCCGAACCCGAACCGGAACCCGAGCCGGAACCCGCACCGCCCGCGCCGCCGCCCGTCACCCTGCCCGAACGGCTGCGCGCCCTCGACCCCGCCGCCCTCTCGGCGCTGGAACGGGTCAAGCTGATCGGCCTGCGCGACCGGCTGGTGGCCTTGCGCGCGCGGATCGAGGCGCCAGTCCGCGGGCCCGAGGCGTGAGCCCGGCCGCCCGCGCGGACCTGCCCGGCCCCGCCATGAAACAGCGTCGCAAAAAGTTGCGTTTTGCCGCTTGCGCCCGCCGCCGCCTTGCCTCTATATGCGCCTCGTCGGGCCGTGGCGCAGCCTGGTTAGCGCGTCCGTCTGGGGGGCGGAAGGTCGAGAGTTCGAATCTCTCCGGCCCGACCATCACGACAAACGCCCATCCCGCATCCCGGGGTGGGCGTTTGGCATTCCGGGGCCGCGCAGCCCCGCGCTTGGGAGGCAAGAATGACTGAAGGCGTGCTGCCCGACCGACTGATCCGCGCGATGATCGCGGCAGGCGAGATCACCGCCAGCCCTGCCGTCACCCCCGAACAGATCCAGCCCGCGAGCCTCGATCTGCGGCTCGGCACCGTCGCCTATCGGATTCGCGCCTCGTTCCTTGCAGGCCCCGGCACGCGGGTCGATGTGAAGCTTGCCGATTTCGAGATGCACCGGATGGACCTGTCGAATGGCGCGGTGCTGGAAAAGGGCTGCGTCTACCTGGTGCCGCTGGCCGAGGGGCTGGCGCTGCCCGAGGGCATCACCGCCGTCGCCAATGCCAAGAGCTCGACCGGGCGGCTCGATCTGCTCACGCGCGTCATCACCGATGGCGGCACCGAATTCGACCGAATCCCCGAAGGCTACGCCGGGCCGCTTTATGCCGAGATCTGCCCGCGCAGCTTCTCGGTGCTGGTGCGCCCCGGCATGCGGCTCAATCAGATCCGCTTCCGCGCCGGGCAAGCGACGCTCTCGGACCCCGAACTCAAGGCGCTGCACGCCGCCGAGCCGCTGGTCAGCGGCACGGCGGTCATCGACCATGGCCTTGGCTTCTCGGTCGATCTGCGCCCCGCCACGGGCGATCTGGTCGGCTATCGCGCCAAGCCCCATACCGGGGTCATCGACCTCGACCGGATCGCGCATTACCCGGCCTCGGACTTCTGGGAAGAGCTGCACACCCGCGAGGGGCGGATCATCCTCGACCCGGGCGCCTTCTATATCCTCGTCTCGCGCGAGGCGGTGACGATCCCCCCCGATTTCGCGGCCGAAATGGCGCCCTATCTGGCGATGGTGGGCGAATTCCGCGTGCATTACGCGGGCTTCTTCGATCCGGGCTTCGGCCATGGCGCGGCGGGTGGTGCGGGCTCGCGCGGGGTGCTCGAAGTGCGCTGTCACGAGGCGCCGTTTGTTCTGGAACATGCGCAGGTCGTGGGGCGGCTCGTCTATGAGCGGATGGCCGACCGGCCCGAGCGGCTCTATGGAACGGGGATCGCGTCCAATTATCAGGGCCAGGGGCTGAAGCTCGCCAAGCATTTCCGGGCCGGGTAAGAGCGGCCAGCGTCGCGCGGGGGCTGTCTGCCCCCGCACCCCCGAGGATATTTGCACACTGTTGAGAGGATCACCCGTTCTCAACAGTGCCATAAATATCCCGAGGGGGTGAATGGCCGCAGGCCAGAGGGGGCTCGCAGCCCCCTGCGCGCTCTGCCGCTTGCGAAAACGCCCGAGGCGCGCTACCCCGCCTGCATGCTGATCCTCGACGATATCATCTCGGACCGCGGCTCGCGCTATGCCGTTTCGGGGGCGCCCTGCGCCGATGAGGCCATGGCCAAGGCGCTGATCAAGGAGTTGAAGCGGCAGAAGAAATTCGGATAGTGCCCCGCGGCGTGGTGTAGGAGCGCCGACCCTCGGAGAGGTCAGGGCTTGATCAGGTGGCCACGGCGGGCAGCCTGACGGTTGGATTGTCGGTTCACCCGCTCCAGCGGGTTCGTGGACGCGATCTGGGTCCAGTGCTCGCGTGGGAAGGACATGTAGGCCAGCACGTCGTCGCGGGAGGCGTCCATCAGGGCACCGAGTTTGGGCTGTTTCTCCCGCAGCGCGTCAGCCACGACGCCCCACTGCTGCTCGGCGTCGACCTTGGTTTCCTGTGCGAAGATCGTCTTCAGCATCGCCGACACCGCCGTGCGCTGCTTGGCCGGGGCATGGGCCAGGGCGTTGCGCATCCAGTGAATGCGGCAGCGCTGGTGGGTCGCATTGAACACCCGGCGGGCGGCGGCCCGTAGCCCCTTGTGGTCGTCCGCGATTACCAGCTTCACCCCGCGCAGGCCGCGGTCCGCAAGGCTGCGCAGGAACTCGGTCCAGAACGTCTCGGCCTCGGACGGGCCCGTTGCGACGCCCAGCACCTCCCGCTTGCCATCTTCGTTGACCGCCACGGCGATTATCACGGCGCGGCTGACGATGCGCCCGCCTTCCCGGACCTTCAGATAGGTGGCATCGAGCCAGAGATAAGGCCACACGCCTTCCAGCGGGCGGCTGAGGAAAGCGTTCACCCGCTCGTCGATCTCGGCGCACAGCCGGCTGACCTGGCTCTTCGACATGCCGCCAGCGCCCATGGCTTTCACCAGATCGTCGACCGAGCGGGTCGAGATGCCATGAACGTAAGCCTCCTGAATTACCGGCCGCGCGCTGCGCTACGCCAAAGGCTCCGCGCGCGGCCTCCTACACCATGTGCTGGGACACTGCCCGTCGCAGTGCAGGCAGTACCAGAGGTTTGATTCCTCCATCTCCAAGAATGGATGGTGCACCTTTCCCCCTGCATCGGGTTTCGTGGCACGCCGTGGCCAATCGGAAAATCGTCGCGCCTTCACGCTCTGCATCAATGCCTTGGCAGTTTCGACCGCCTCAGCAAGCAGCACTCGATCATTCATCGGGCTGTTCTGGGCGTGACTGATGTCGATCTCGACACGAGGGGCAGCCAACGGGTTTTCTGGCAGAACGATCCGCCACCCGTCACCTTCCATGCTGACGTCACCAAGCATTGTTTTCAGCTCGTATGAATGCCCCTTCACGTCTCCTCGCGTGATGGCATCGGGCCCCCCGAAGATATGGTCAAAGGTCATACCCTCGTATGAAGTGATCCGCCCCACAAAGGCCTTCATCGTGGCGACTTGTGCTTCGGAGGGAGCCCACTCTCCTTTGGCTTTCCCCGCCAAAGCATTCCAATGGGGAAAGCCCAATCTATTGGCAACGAAGTCGAGTGCCACGTGCTGCGGCTGAGCCGTCGCCCTCGCATAGCGCTTAGCCAAAGTTTTCAACGTTCTAAGCTTATCGTTCTTTGTCATGATCCATGTCCAAACTGGATCCGACTAGGTGCCCGCTGCTAATCAGACCCGCCATTGGCATGAAGTCTGTTGTTCGAAGTTAGGATCGCTGCAAAGCTTCGCGTGGCGGGCACACCGGCCTGCGAGTTAGGCCGAACGCAAACTCCGCCATTTTCGAACGCTGGTCAATACCTAAGAGTTTCAGGTGCAGGGGCCCAACACCTAATGCGGCAGTTCGCTTGTTCGGAGTGTCGCCTGCCACAGGAAGCTTAGTGGCAAAAAAGGAATACTACCGTGGCATTCCACAGCGGGAAATTGGTCGGAGCGAGAGGATTCGAACCTCCGACCCCCTGCTCCCGAAGCAGGTGCGCTACCAGGCTGCGCTACGCTCCGACCGTGGAGGCGGAGTTACCGGGTCGCTGCGGTATTTGCAAGGGGTTTCCCGGGGCCCAAAGTCGATTTTCGCGGGCCTCGCGGCCAAAAGAAAAGCGGCGCGAGGGGGCCCCGCGCCGCGATGCCGTGTCGCCCGGATCAAAGGCTCGCGTCGAGCGCGGCGATGATCTTGTCGCCCATCTCGCTGGTCGAGACCGGGGTGCCGCCCTCGGGGCCCATCAGATCGGCGGTGCGCACGCCATCGGCCAGAACCTTGGCGATCGCCGCCTCGAGGCGCGCGGCCTCGTCGCCCTGATCGAAGCTGTAGCGCAGCGCCATCGCGAAGCTCAGGATACAGGCGATCGGGTTAGCCTTGCCCTGACCCGCGATATCGGGGGCCGAGCCATGAACGGGCTCATACATCGCCTTCGGCCGGCCATTCGCCATCGGCGCGCCAAGGCTGGCCGAGGGCAGCATGCCAAGGCTGCCGGTCAGCATCGCGGCCACATCCGACAGAAGGTCGCCGAACAGGTTGTCGGTCACGATCACGTCGAACTGCTTGGGCCAACGGCAAAGCTGCATGCCGCCCGCGTCGGCATACATATGGCTCAGCTCCACATCCGGGTATTCCGTGTCGTGGATCTTCTGCACGACCTCGCGCCACAGGATGCCCGATTCCATCACATTGGCCTTCTCCATCGAGCAGACCTTGTTGCCGCGGCGACGCGCCAGTTCAAAGGCGGACCGCGCCACGCGGGCGATTTCGCTTTCGGTATAGCGCTGGGTGTTGATGCCCACGCGCTCATTGCCCTCGGTGATGATCCCGCGCGGCTCGCCGAAATAGATGCCCGAGGTCAGTTCGCGCACGATCATGATATCGAGGCCCGCGACCACATCGCGCTTGAGCGAAGAGAAATCCGCGATCGCGTCGAAGCATTGCGCCGGGCGCAGGTTGGCATAGAGATCCATTTCCTTGCGCAGGCGCAGCAGGCCACGCTCGGGCTTCACGGAGAAATCCAGCACGTCGTATTTCGGGCCGCCCACGGCACCGAGCAGAACGGCATCGACCTCTTGCGCCTTGGCCATCGTCGCATCCGACAGCGGCACGCCGTGCACGTCATAGGCAGCACCGCCGACCAGATCCTCGGTCACGTCGAAGTCAAGCCCGCGCTTGGCGCCGAACCAGGTGATGATCTTCTTCACCTCGGTCATGACTTCGGGGCCGATGCCGTCGCCGGCCAAGATCAGGATGGAAGGGTTGGCCATGGTTTCCTCCAGAAAATATGGGTTGCAAGCGGCCTATCGCCTGCGCGCCGCAGGGTCAAGCGGGCCCATGCGGCGGGCGCCTAGGGCAGGGTGATATCGACCCAGATCAGACGATGACGCGAGGCGGTGATCGCTGCCGCCGCGGGGTCCTCGGGCCAGATGACACCCGCACCGTCAACCCGCAGATCGGCCGAGGGCAGGATATACTCGACCCGCAGATTTCCGGTCGGCGGGTCGTAATCGGCGGTATCGAGCGCCGGATCGCCGCGCTGGCCCGGATCGGCGGCGGCGCGCGCGCCGGGGCTGGCGGGGCGCGGGTCCTGCAAGCGTGGATCGCGCAAGAGATCGTCCAGCGCATCGCGGCGGCCCTCGCCATCGGCGGGGTCCAGATTGGCATCGCCCAGCAGAACATAGGGCGGGGGCGGCGGCGCCTCGGGCAGGCGCCCGTCGAGATAGCGCAGCCAGAAGGCCGCCTCGTCGCGGTTGCGGCGGCCGTTGCGATCCTCGGGGCCGTCATAGACCGGCGGCGTCGCCGACCAGGCCAGAAGATGCAGCCGCCGGTTGCCGGGCAGGCGCAGCGCCACATCCCAATGTGCGGTGGTCGACAGGCGCTGCACCGCCGCGGCCTCGGGCGCCAGTTCCGCGCCTGCGATCAACCCCTCGGGCAGGTCGCGCCACAGAAACCCTGAAAAATCCCGGCTCTCCTCGGCGAAGATCGGCACCCGCGACAGCAGCGCCATGCCATCCGCGCCGGTGAAACGGCCATAGCCTTGAGCATCGCGCGGCTCACCCAGACGGCCGTTGCCATCCATGTCGCGCCCGGTCGGAACGCCGGTATTGGGCTGGGGGGCGAAGCTGTGGGGGTAGTCCTGACCGGCTTCAGCCAGACGCGCCCGCAGCGCCGCCAGCGCGCGCCCGTCATAATCCCAATCAAAGCCGGTCAGCAGCAAAACATCGGGCGCGGCCTCGGCAATCACCTGCACCACGGCCGCGATCTGGGCATCCTTGCCCCCCTCGATATCGCGCAGCAAAAGGCCCGGCCCCTTGCGGGTCAGCTCGGGCGACCATGTCGCGATGCGCAGCGACTCGGCCGCGGCGGGCGCAGCACTCAGCGCAGCCGCGATCAGGCCGGCAGCAAATCGTCGTGCAAGGGCGCCGCGCGGCGTTTTTCCTCGATCATCGCGGCGATCCGCCCCATGGCGAGGCCGCGCAGGATCAGGCTTGTCGGAAGAAAGGCCCATGCCGTCACCGTCCAGATCATCGTATGCGCCGAGGTCAGCGTCACCGGCGCCAGCCACAGCGAGATCAGCTTGAGCACCGCCGGAACCAGAAACGGCGCCAGAAACCCCAGCGCCACATTGAACCACGAATCGCGGCGCAGGCGTTCCACCACATCGCCCCCCGAAGTCGGATCGAAGGTCGGCAGATTGACCCAGACATTAAAGCCCCCGCGCACGATCGGCCAGCCCGCAACCCGCATGTAAAGCGCGAACCACGCCAGCGTCACCAGCGAGATGACATAGGCCGCAGCCCCCGCGGCGCGCAGCTCTTCGACCTGCTCGGCCGTGGCATCGGCGGGCAGCACCAGAACCAGCAGCCGCACCGGGCTATAGGGGAAATCGAGCGCCCGGCCGAGCGTGGCCGCCAGCGCCTCGATGAAGCGGTTGAAGGTGCTCGGATCGTAGTCGACCCGCACCAGCAGCGTCAGCACCATCACCGTGGCAAAGAAGGCCATGAACCGGATCCGGTTCAGCGGCGGCGCATCGCGGAATTCGATCAGGCCCGGATAGACCGAGGCATATTCAAAGAAGGTCAGCGCCCCGGCAAACAGCGCCACCAGCGCCACGATCTGCGCGGTATCGGCGCCCACTTCATGCAGCAGGACCGAGGGCAGGGTGATGGAGATCACGACCAGAAATGCACGCACCAGCGCGCCCGCATAGCGAGTAATCACTGCCCTAGTCCTTCTTCACGGTCGGATCCGATACGATGCCGGATCCTTGTCCCATTAACTGCGCCCTTTGCGGCGCCCTGCCTCATTCTCGCCATGATTTTGCCCACTTTCGCGTCACCTGGCAACCTGCGCTTAATGTCTGCGAAACCATTGGGGTCAAATGAGGGAAGAACTGGTGCGGCTTTGCATCATTCTTCGGGCATAAAAAAGGCCGCCTGGGTGGCGGCCCTTTATCCTGTGTTTCCAGTGGTTTGACCCACCAGATCGCGGAATTGCGATCAGACCCAGGGACGGGCCTGCGCCGCGACTGCCTCGAAGCTGTCGATCGCGGCGGCCTTCTCCAGCGTCAGCCCGATATCGTCGAGCCCGTTCAGCAGGCAGTGCTTCTTGAAGCTGTCCACCTCGAAGCCGATCACGGTGCCGTCGGAGGTGGTGATCTCCTGCGCCTCGAGGTCCACGGTCATGCGCGCATTGGCGCCCTTTTCCGCGTCCTTCATCAGCAGGTCGACCTGCTCCTGCGGCAGCACGATCGGCAGCATCCCGTTCTTGAACGAGTTGTTGAAGAAGATATCGGCGAAGCTGGTCGAGACGATGACCTTGATGCCGAAATCCGCCAGCGCCCAGGGCGCATGCTCGCGCGACGACCCGCAGCCGAAGTTGTCGCCCGCGATCAGGATCTGGGCGTCACGGTATTGCGGCTTGTTCAGCACGAAATCGGCGATCTCGTTGCCCTGGCGGTCATAGCGCATCTCGTCGAACAGGTTCACGCCGAGGCCCGAGCGTTTGATCGTCTTGAGGAAGACCTTGGGGATGATCATGTCGGTGTCGATGTTGACCAGCGGCATGGGGGCGGCGATGCCCGTCACTTTGGTGAACTTTTCCATTGTCGTTGCTCCTTACATCATCTCGCGGACATCGGTCAGGTGACCGGTCAGCGCCGCGGCGGCGGCCATTGCGGGGCTCACCAGATGGGTGCGGCCCTTGTAGCCCTGACGGCCCTCGAAGTTGCGGTTCGAGGTCGAGGCGCAGCGTTCATATTCGCCCAGCTGGTCGGGGTTCATCGCCAGACACATCGAGCAGCCCGCCAGACGCCATTCAAAGCCCGCATCGATGAAGATCTGGGCGATGCCCTCTTCCTCGGCCTGCGCGCGCACCAGACCCGAGCCGGGCACGACCATGGCGCGCATCCCGTCCTTGATCTTCTTGCCCTTCAGGATCGCGGCGGCGGCGCGCAGATCCTCGATCCGGCCGTTGGTGCAGGACCCGATGAAGACCGTGTCGATGGCAATGTCGGTCAGCTTCTGGCCGGGCTTCAGGCCCATGTAATCCAGCGCGCGGCGCGCGGCCTCGACCTTGCCGCCGGTGAAGTCCTCGGGCGCGGGCACGGTCGCGGTGATCGGCAGCACGTCCTCGGGGCTGGTGCCCCAAGTCACGACGGGCTCGATCTCTTCGCCCTTCAGCGTCACGACCTTGTCGAAATGCGCGCCTTCATCGGTGTAGAGGGTCTTCCACCAGTTGAGCGCGGCTTCCCATTGCGCGCCCTTCGGCGCATGGGGGCGGCCCATGACATATTTGAAGGTGGTCTCGTCGGGCGCAATGAGGCCCGCGCGGGCGCCACCCTCGATTGCCATGTTGCAGACGGTCATGCGGCCTTCCATCGACAGATCGCGGATCGCCTCGCCGCAATATTCGATGACATAGCCGGTGCCGCCGGCGGTGCCGGTCGCGCCGATCACGGCCAGGGTGATGTCCTTGGCGGTCACACCGGGGCGCAGCTTGCCGGTGATTTCCACCTTCATGTTCTTCGATTTCTTCTGGATCAGCGTTTGCGTCGCCAGAACATGCTCGACCTCCGAGGTGCCGATGCCATGCGCCAACGCGCCAAAGGCGCCGTGGGTCGCGGTGTGGCTATCGCCGCAGACCACCGTCATGCCCGGCAGGGTCCAGCCCTGTTCGGGGCCGACGATATGCACGATGCCCTGACGGATATCCGACACCGGATAATAGTTGATCCCGAAATCGCGGGCGTTCTTGTCGAGCGCCTCGACCTGAATCCGGCTTTCCTCGTTCTCGATCCCCTTTTCGCGGTCGAGCGTGGTCGGCACGTTGTGATCCGGCACGGCGATGGTCTTTTCCGGCGCGCGCACCTTGCGGCCGGTCATGCGCAGACCTTCGAAGGCCTGCGGGCTGGTCACTTCATGGACCAGATGGCGGTCGATATATAGCAGACAGGTGCCGTCGGCGTCTTCGGAAACGACATGGGCATCCCAGATCTTGTCATAGAGGGTCTTCGGAGCGGACATGGCTCTCACTTTCGGATGGCTGGTAAGGATCGTGCGAACGGCCGGGCCGGGGCGCAGCCGTCTGGCGCCGGGGGCAAAGGATCACCCCCGCGCCCGCATCAAAGTCGGGCAAGGATAGAGCGGCTCTCGCCGTAGAACCTCTCGCGCAGACGCGCGCGGTCATCCATGTCGAACAGGGTCATCATGCGCCGCGATATAGGCGAAGCCCGCGCGCGAGGCAAGAAAAACGAGGGTCAGCGCCCCTGACCTTGCACGCGCCGCTTGACAAGCGGGCGGATTTCCCCGAGGCCCGCGGGCTGAATTCGCCCGGACGTTGAGATTTCCGCGTTCCGATGCTATCTTTGTCACATGCCCTGCGCCGGGGTTCGTCGCGGCGCGCAACCCCCGGAGGACAATGTCCTGTCTCATCTCTCTCTCGCATCCGGAGCAACGGGTGCAGTGGTGGCGCGCATGACGGCCGATATGGCGGCGGGCGCCCAGATCACCAGCGAGCAAATTCTGGCCCGCGTGATCGACTCCCTCGAAGACGACAAGGCCGAGGATATCGTGACGATCGATCTGCGCGGCCGGTCCTCGATTGCGGATTACATGGTGATCTGCTCGGGGCGCAGCTCGCGTCAGGTGGGCGCGATCGCCGAGAAGCTGGTCGAGCGTCTGAAGACCGATTTCGGGCGCATGTCCAAGATCGAGGGCAAGGATCAGGGCGATTGGGTGCTGATCGACACGGCCGATGTGATCGTCCATGTCTTCCGCCCCGAGGTGCGCGAATTCTATCAGCTGGAAAAGATGTGGATGCCCTCGGGCGCCCGCGTCTGATCTTGCCGGGCGATGAAGGTCACGATCTGCGCGGTCGGTCGGCTGCGCAAGAGCCCCGAGCTTGAGCTGATCACCGATTATCTGGAGCGGTTCTCCAAGGCCGGGCGGGGCATGGGCCTAGGCCCGGCCTCTGTCATCGAGGTCGAGGACAAGAAGAACCTCGGCATGGAGGCAGAGGCCGCTCTGCTCGAGCGCGCGATCCCGGCGGGCTCGGTTATGGTGACGCTGGATGAGCGCGGCGATGTCGTCAGCTCGCCCGAGTTTGCGACGCGGCTGGGTGGGTGGCGCGACGGCGCACGGGATGTGACCTTTGTCATCGGCGGCGCGGATGGCATCGCGCCCGGGCTGCGCGCCAAGGCGGATTGGTCGCTCAGCTTCGGGCGCATGGTCTGGCCGCATATGCTGGTGCGGGTGATGCTGGCCGAACAGCTTTACCGCGCCGGTCAGATTTTGGCGGGGACGCCCTATCACCGGGTGTGAGCGGTTGTGGCGCCGACGGCAGAGGCGTAGATAGGGGGCGTGTTTTCGCAGGAGGCCCCGATGACCCGTCCGAAACCCGTTGTTCTGTGCATTCTCGATGGCTGGGGCGAGCGCCCCGAGGTCGAGGGCAACGCCCCCCTGCAAGCCAAGACCCCGAATTTCGACCGCATCGCGGCGGATTGCCCGAAATCGACCCTGATCACCTACGGCCCCGATGTTGGCCTGCCGACGGGGCAGATGGGCAATTCCGAGGTCGGTCACACCAATATCGGCGCGGGGCGCGTCGTTGCGATGGATCTGGGCCAGATCGACCTTGCCATTGAGGATGGCAGCTTCTTTCAGAACGAGGCGATCCTTGCGTTCATCGCCAAGGTGAAATCCGCAGGCGGCCGCGCGCATCTGATGGGCGTGATCTCGGATGGCGGCGTGCATGGCCATATCGAGCATGTGCTGGCGGCCTGCAAGATGGTGGCCGGGGCAGGGGTGCCGGTTGTGGTCCATGCGATCACCGATGGGCGCGACGTGGCGCCCGATAGTGCCGCGCGCTTCATCGACGATTTCGTGGCGCGGCTGCCTGCGGGCTGCACCATCGGCACGGTGATCGGCCGCTATTGGGCGATGGACCGCGACAACCGCTGGGAGCGGGTTGGCCGCGCCTATGCGGCGATGGTCTCGGCCGAGGGGCTGCATGCTGCGACGCCCGCCGAGGCGGTGGCGCAGAGCTATGCGCTGAAGGAAATGGATGAGTTCATCCAGCCGACCGTCATTGGCGATTATGCGGGCACGGCGGATAACGATGGCGTCTTCTGCCTCAACTTCCGCGCCGACCGGGCGCGCGAGATCCTGCGCGCGCTGGCCGAGCCGGGCTTTGCCGAGCTCGATATGTCCGCGCGCCCGCAGTGGTCGGCGCTGCTGGGCATGGTCGAATATTCGACTGCGCATAACGCCTATATGGCGACGGCCTACCCCAAGCGCGATATCGTGAATACGCTGGGCGAATGGGTCTCGAAACAGGGGCTGACGCAATTCCATTGCGCGGAAACCGAGAAATATCCGCATGTGACCTTCTTCCTCAATGGCGGGAAAGAGCCGCCATGGGCGGGCGAGGATCGCTTCATGCCGAAATCGCCGAAGGTCGCGACCTATGACCTGCAGCCCGAGATGAGCGCGCCCGAGGTGACCGATCATTTCGTGGCGGCGATCGAGAAGGGCTATGACCTGATCGTGGTGAACTATGCCAACCCGGACATGGTCGGCCATACCGGCAGCCTGCCCGCGGCCATCGCCGCCTGCGAGGAGATCGACCGCGATCTGGGCCGGGTGCTGGCCGCGCTGGAACAGGCCGGGGGCGCGATGATCGTCACCGCCGATCACGGGAACTGCGAGACGATGATCGACCCGGAAACGGGCGGCCCGCATACCGCGCATACCACGAATCCGGTTCCCGTCATTCTGGTCGGCGGTCCGGCGGGCGCTCGGCTGCGCGATGGCGGGCGGCTGGCCGATCTTGCGCCGACGCTCTTGGAGCTGATGGGCCTGCCCACGCCGCCCGAAATGACCGGCAAGAGCCTGATTTCCAAGTGATCCGTGCCGCGGCCCTTGCCCTGATCCTGTCGGCGGGTGCGCTTTGGGCGAGCCCGGCGGAAAAGGCCGCGTTGAAGGCGGCCGATGATCTGCGCGCCTCGATTGCCGCGCTCGATGCCGCGCAGACCAAGGCCGACCGCGTTGCCGCGCTGACCGAGACGATCACCGCCTATGAGGCCGGGCTTGCCGCGCTGCGTGACGGGCTGCGGCGTGCGGCGATCCGCGAGCGCGAGATCCGGCAAGGCTTTGATGCCAAGCGCGACGAGCTCGGGCGGCTTCTGGGCGTGATGAGCACGATGGAGCAATCCGATGGGCCGCTTCTGCTGCTGCATCCGTCGGGGCCCGAGGGGACCGCGCGTTCGGGGCTGATCCTCGGCTCGGTCACCCCCGCGCTGCAGGCGCAGGCCGAGGGAATGCGCCTGCAGCTCGAGGAGATCGCGACGCTGCGGGCCCTGCAGGGAAATGCCGCGAAAGTGCTGGAAGAGGGTCTCTTTTCGGTGCAATCGGCGCGCACGGCGCTGAGCCAGGCGGTGGCCGAACGCAGCGCGCTGCCCGGGCGCTATCTCGATGATCCCGAGGAGCTGCGCCTGCTGGTCGAAAGCGCCGATACGCTGGAGGGCTTCGCCACCTCGGTTGCCGACCTCGACAGCGATATCGGCCCGCCGATGGAGGATTTCGAGGGCGCCCGCGGCACCCTGCGCCTGCCCGCCTATGGCGCAGTGCTGCGCCGCTTCAACGAGGCCGATGCCGCGGGCATCCGCCGCCCCGGCCTGATCCTTGCCACATCGCCCGCCGCGCTGGTCACCACCCCCTGGCCCGCAACGATCCGGTATCGCGGCCCGTTGCTCGACTACGGAAATGTGATCATCCTCGAGCCCGCAAAGGGCTATCTACTGGTTCTTGCCGGGCTTGGCGCGGTCTATGGGGAAACCGGAGATGTGCTCGCCGCGGGCGATCCCATCGGCCTCATGGGTGGGGCGGAGCCCTCGGCACAGGAATTCGGCGCGGATTTCGTGCAGGCGGCGCAGAATGGCAGTGGCGCCGACCGGACGGAAACGCTTTATTTGGAACTCAGGGAAGGCAAGACCCCCGTCGATCCGGCGCCGTGGTTTTCCCAGACGAAAGAGCAGGACAAGGGTTGAGCATGAAAAAGTTCGTCATGGCCGCATTGGGCGGCACGGTCGCCGGGGCGCTGCTGTCCACGCAGATCGCCGCGCCGTTGCTGGCGCAGGAAGCTGCGAAACCCGTCAGCGTCTATGAACAGCTCGACCTGTTCGGCGATATCTTCGAGCGGATCCGCGGCGATTACGTTCAGGAGGTCGATGACAAGAAGCTGATCGAGGCCGCGATCAACGGCATGCTCAGCTCGCTCGATCCGCATTCCAGCTATCTGCCGCCCGACGATTACGACGATATGCGCGTGCAGACGCGCGGCAGCTTCGGCGGGCTCGGCATCGAGGTCACGCAGGAAGAGGGCTTCGTCAAGGTCGTCTCGCCGATGGATGGCACGCCCGCGGCCGGTGCGGGCATTCAGGCGGGCGACTTCATCACCCATGTCGATGGCGAAAGCCTGCTGGGCCTGACGCTGGATCAGGCGGTGGACAAGATGCGCGGCCCGGTCGGCAGCGAGATCACCGTGACCGTCGCCCGCGAAGGCACGCCCGAGCCCTTTGACCTGACGATGACGCGCGACACGATCAAGCTGACCGCGGTGCGCGGCCGGCTGGAGGGTCAGACCGTGGTGCTGCGTATCACCACCTTCAACGATCAGACCTTCCCGAACCTGCAAGACAACCTGAAAAAGGCGGTCGAGGAGGCGGGCGGCATGGACAAGGTCAACGGCTTCGTGATCGACCTGCGCAACAACCCCGGTGGCCTGCTGACTCAGGCGATTGCGGTGTCGGATGCCTTCCTCGACAAGGGCGAGATCGTCTCGACCCGCGGCCGCAAGCCCGAGGACAGCGAGCGTTTCAACGCCACGCCCGGCGATCTGGCCGAGGGGAAACCGATCGTCGTGCTGATCAACGGCGGCTCGGCTTCGGCCTCGGAAATCGTGACCGGCGCGCTGCAGGATCATCGCCGCGCGGTGGTCGTGGGCACGAAAAGCTTCGGCAAGGGCTCGGTCCAGACCGTGATCCCGATCCGCGGCGAGGGCGCGATGCGGCTGACCACGGCGCGGTATTACACGCCCTCGGGGCGCTCGATTCAGGCTTTGGGCATCGCGCCCGATATCGTGGTGCAGCAGCCCGATCCGGTGCCGCAGGATGAGACGGCGACCGAGGAGGAAGCCCCGAAGACCCGGTCCGAGGCCGATCTGCGCGGCGTGTTGTCGAACGATTCGATGACCGACGACGAGAAGAAGCAGGCCGAGGAAGAGCTCGCCAAGGCCGAAGAGGCTGCCAAGCTGCGCCTCGAGGATTATCAGCTCGCCTATGCGATCGACATCCTCAAGGGGATGAATGCGATCGCCGAGGAACAGGCGGCCATGGTGCCGCCCGCCAACTGAGACAGGCGGGGGCCTCCGGGCCCCCGTTCCACGACCAGGACCGATCATGACCGCCAAGAGCTTCGCCGACCTGCCCTATCGCCCCTGCGTGGGGGTTGTTTTGACCAATCGGCAGGGGCTGGTCTTCACCGGCCAGCGCATCGACGGGCCGGATACCGCCGCCTGGCAGATGCCGCAGGGCGGGATCGACGCGGGCGAAAAGCCGAAAGAAGCCGCGCTGCGCGAGCTTTGGGAGGAAACCGGCGTCACCGCCGATCTGGTCGAGAAGGTCGCCAAGACCAAGGATTGGGTGACCTATGACCTGCCCGATGAGCTTCTGGGCAAGGTCTGGGGCGGCAAATACCGCGGGCAGAAGCAGAAATGGTTCCTGTTCCGCTTTCTCGGCCAGGACAGCGATGTGAAGATCGCGACCGACCATCCGGAATTCCGGGCCTGGGCCTGGAAGCCCTGGCGCGAGGTGGCCGAAGGCATCGTGCCCTTCAAGCGTGCGGTCTACGATCAGGTCTTCGCCGAATTTCGGGACTATTTCGGCTGAGTCTTCAGAAATCGAGGCCCAGATCCAGCGTGCGCGCCGAATGCGTCAGCGCGCCCGACGAGATGTAATCCACCCCCGTCGCGGCGACTTCGGCGATCCGCTCCAGCCGCATATTGCCCGAAGCCTCCAGCACCACGCGGCCCTTGGCTATGGTTACGGCCTCGCGCAGCGTGGGCGTATCCATATTGTCGAGCAACACGACATCGGCGCCGCCGATCCGCAGCGCCTCGTCGAGCTGGGCGAGGCTGTCGACCTCCAGCTCCACCCGCATCATATGGCTGCGCGCGGCCTTGGCGGCGGTCAAGACCGCCTCGATCCCGCCCGCGGCGGCGATGTGGTTATCCTTGATCAGGATCGCATCCGACAGACCAAAGCGGTGGTTCGACCCGCCGCCATGCGCCACCGCCATCTTCTCCACCATGCGCAGGCCCGGGGTGGTCTTGCGGGTGCAGGTGATCTTGGTGGCGGTGCCGCGGGTCTCGGCGACAAAGGCCGCGGTCAGCGTGGCGATGCCGGTCAGGCGGCCCATGAAGTTCAGCGCGACGCGCTCGCCCATCAGGATCGAGGCCGCCTCGCCCTCGATCTCCATCAACAGATCGCCCGGGGCACAGGCGGCGCCATCGGCCACCCGCGGCGTGATCACCAGCGAGGGATCGACCAGCCGGAAGGCCATCGCGGCGATCTGCATCCCCGAAACCACCCCCGCCTCGCGCGCATTCAGCCGCGCGGCATAGCGCGTGCCCGCAGGCACCACGGCACGGGTGGTCACATCGCCCATCGGCGAGAGATCCTCGGTCAGCGCGGCGCGCACCAAGGGTTCCAGCAGGAAATCGGGCAGGGAAATGCTCATGCGTCCTCCAGCGCGCGGGCGCGAATGGCCAGCGCCTCGGCAAGGGTGATATGCGTGCGTTGCGCCATATCAGGGTCTGTTTTCGGATAGTCCGAGCGATAATGCCCGCCCCGGCTTTCGCGGCGCGCAAGGGCTGCGGCGGCGATCAGGGTCGCGGTAGCGGTCATGTTGCGCATCGCCTCCGACGTCGCTTCGGCCTCGACCTCGGCAATCACGCTGAGCGCTCGGGTCAGCCCCGCCGCATCGCGCACCACGCCCACGCCATCGGTCATCGCCTGCCGCATCCGGGCCACGGCGGCCTCGTCGACGGCCTCCGCGCCCTCGGGGAAGGCCAGATCGACGTGCGTCGCCTCGGCGGGGGCACCGAGTGCCTCGCCAATGCCAAGCGCGCAGATGCGGGCAAACACCAGCGCCTCGAGCAGCCCGTTCGACGCCAGCCGGTTCGCCCCATGCAGCCCGGTCGACGACGCCTCGCCGCAGACCCAGAGCCGCCCGAGCGAGGCGCGGCCCTGCGCGTCGGTGTCGATCCCGCCCATATGGTAATGCGCCGCCGCCGCCACCGGAATCGGCTGCGAAACAGGGTCTATTCCAGCGCGTTTGCAGGCTTCGGCCACCGCCGGGAAACGCGTGATCACATCCTCGCCCAGCACGGCCCGGGTATCGAGCGCGGGCGCGCGGCCCGCCTGACGCTCCAGATAGACGGCGCGGGCGACGATATCGCGCGGCGCCAGCTCGGCCAGCTCATGCACCGGCAGCATGAAACGTTCGCCCGCCGCGTTGATCAGCACCGCGCCTTCGCCGCGCAGCGCCTCGGTCGCCAGCGGGGCGGGGTCCTCGCCGCTGGCAATCGCCGTGGGATGGAACTGCACGAATTCCGGATCGGCGATCCGGGCGCCCGCGCGGGCCGCCATGCCGATCACCTGACCACGAATGCGGGGCGGGTTGGTGGTCATCGCATAAAGCCCGCCCGAGCCGCCGCCCGCCAGCAAAACCGCCGGCGCCCGCAAGAGGCTACGCCCCGAAGGCGCCCCTGCGCGTTCGAGCCAAACCCCCGTCACAACACCGTTTTCCGTCTCGAGCCCCGAGGCCAGAACCCCTTCGGCCACCTGGATCGAGGGCGTGCAGCGCACCTCGGCGATCAGGGTCTGCATGATCTCATGCCCCGCCTGATCGCCCTTGACCCGCACCACCCGCGCCATCGAATGCGCGGCCTCGCGCGACATCACATAGCCGCCCGCGGCATCCCGGTCGAAGGGCGTGCCCAAATCGGTCAGATCAAGGATATGCCGCCGCGCCTCGGAGGTCACCAGCCGCGCGATGGCCGGATCGACCGTGCCCGCGCCCGCATATTCGGTGTCCAGCGCATGCGATTCCGGGCTGTCCGTCGCCGCCATCGCCGCGGCAACCCCGCCCTGCGCCCAGGCCGACGATGCGCCCGCGCCCAAGCTCTCGGGCGAGATCACCAGAACCGGCCGCGGCGCGAGCTTCAGCGCCGCATAGAGCGCGCCGAGCCCCGCCCCGACGATCACGACCCGTTGGGTCTGCAGGCTCGTCACTGCGCGATCTTCCGCGACAGCTCGATCATTCGCTCGACCGCGACGCGCGCCTTGGTGGAGATCACCGGGTCCACCACAACCTCTTGGCCGCCGGTGTGAAGCGACCACAGGATCTTCTCCAGCGTGATCTTCTTCATGTAGGGGCACATGTTGCAGGGCCCGACGAATTCGACCGCGGGCAGCGCGTCCGCAATATTCGAGGCCATCGAGCATTCGGTGACCAGCATCGCCGCCGAGGGCTGCTCACGCGTCACATAATCGATGATCCCGCTGGTCGAGCCGGAATAATCGGCCTCGGCCACCACATCGGGCGGGCATTCCGGATGCGCGATGATCCGGGTTTCCGGATGCAGCGCGCGAAACTCGCGCAGGTCCTGCGGGGTATATTGTTCGTGCACGATGCAGGACCCCGCCCACCAGACCACGCGCTTGTGCGGCACCTGCTTGGCGACGTTCTGCGCCAGATATTGGTCCGGCGTCATGATGATCGTGTCCTCGGGCAGGGCGGCGACGATCTGCGCGGCATTCGACGAGGTGCAGCAGATATCCGAGGCGGCCTTCACCTCGGCGGTGGTGTTCACATAGCTGACAACCGGCGCACCGGGGTATTTCGCACGCATCTCGGCAATGCCCGCGGCGGTAATCGACTCGGCCAGCGAACAGCCGGCCTGCATGTCGGGGATCAGCACGGTTTTCGACGGGTTCAGGATCTTCGAGGTCTCGGCCATGAAATGCACGCCGCATTGCACGATGGTCTGGGCCTCGACCTTGGTCGCCTCGACCGCCAGCTGCAGGCTGTCGCCCACCACATCGGCGACACCGTGATAGATTTCCGGCGTCATGTAGTTATGCGCAAGGATCACCGCGTTCTTCTCGGCCTTGAGCCGGTTGATCGCGCGGATATAGGGCGCATGGCGGGCGAAATCGGGCAGCGGCATGACCCGATCCATGCGCGCATGAATGTCGCGCATCTCTTCGGCCAGCGTGAGCGAGGGCGCGAGATCATAGGCCTCGGCCAAGGTGGCGCGCATCGCAGCAAAGTCCAGCATGGGTTCCTCCCCCCAAAACCGAGAACGGAAATGCATGTAAGGGCAATGCGGCCGGGGATAAATGGGAAAACTGAGCCGCGGACCGCAATATGACAATTTTGTCGCGTTTGTCCGCCGCCCGTCCATCGGCGAAAGACCGCGCGGCAGATGCGGGGCGGGATAGGACCTTCGTCCCCTCGCCGCAGGGGGGCGCACCATGTTAGGCTTCTGGCGGGAGGCGACGCGCCATGACGGATGCACGGCATGTCGAAGAGATCGGACGGGTGCTTGACGGCAGCCAGACGGGGCGTGACAGCTTTGTTTCCGCCTCTTGGCGGCGTTGTGTCGAGCTTTATGGCATGGACCCGATGCGCTCGGACCCCGCCCATATCGTCACCGAGGCCGAGCTGCGCGATCACCGCAAGCAGGCCGAATGGCTGATCGCCACCGCGCGTTCGGGGCTGCAATCTTTGTTCCGGCAGGTGGCGGGGCAGAATTACGTGCTGTTGCTGACCGATGCGAAGGGTGTCTGCGTCGATTATTTCGGCGATGATCTCTTCACCGAGGATTTGCGCCGCGCGGGGCTCTATCTTGGCTCGAACTGGTCCGAGGATCTGGCCGGAACCTGTGGTGTTGGCGCCTGCATCGTCACGCAAGAGCCGGTGACCGTGCATCAGGATGACCATTTCGGGAATGCGCATCTGGCGCTTTCGTGCACTGCGGCGCCGATCTTCGACAGCCTCGGGCAGCTGGCGGCGGTGCTTGATATCTCGCTCCTGCGTTCGCCCGCGCCCAAAAGCAGCCAGAACCTTGCGATGAGCCTTGTGACCGCGGCCGCGCGGCGGGTCGAGATGGCGAACCTGATGGCGGAAAGCCCGCGCGACTGGGTGTTGCGGCTCTCGTCCAGCCCCGAATTCCTCGATGTCGATCCCGAGGCGGCGGTGCGCCTTGATGGGTCGGGGCGGGTGCTCGGCTATACCCGCGCGGCGCGGCGGCTCTTCCCCGAGGGGGGCACGATCCTTGGCCACCGGATCGACGAGGTGATGGGCGTCAGCGTTGACGATCTGCCCGATCTGATGCGCGCCGCCCGACCGAGGAACGCGTGATCGAAATGCGCGATGGCGGTGCGCTGTTCGGTCATGCGATCGCCCCCAAGGCGCCGCGTCAGACCCATCAGCGGATGCGCCGCGGCGGGGCGCTGGCCGGGCTGACCGGCGGCGATCCGGCGATGGCGCGGCTTCTGGATCAGGCCGAGCGGTTGGCGCCCGGCACTGTGCCCCTGCTCATCACCGGCGAGACCGGCACCGGCAAGACCCGCCTTGCCCGTGCGATCCATATGACGAGCAAGGTGCCGGGCTTCGTCAGTCTGGAATGCGCGGGCCTGAGCCCCGAGGCGCTGGCCGAGGCCTGCGGGGCGGCGGGTCCGACCACGCTGGTGCTGCGCCGGATCGAAGAGCTGAGCCCCGAGGCCGCGCTGGCGCTGGGCGGTCTGCTCGACCGGCGCCCCGAGCTGCGCACCCTTTCGACCAGCTGCCTTGATCCGGGCCGGATCACCCTGCCGCGGCCGCTCTTTCACCGGCTGGCGGGCCATGTGCTGCGGGTGCCGCCGCTGCGGCTGCGGTGCGATCTGGATTGGCTGATGACCCGCCATCTGCGCCGCCATGCCGCCGATACGATCCGCCTCGCGCCGGCGGCCCGCGCGGACCTGATGGGGCGCAGCTGGCCCGGAAATATCCGCGAACTGGAGCAGGTTCTGGATGTGGCGGCGGCGCTCTGCGTGGGGTCGGTGATCGACCTGCCCGACCTGCCCGCCCCGCTCGACGACCGCGCCGATGCGCCCGCGGCCGAGGACCCACGGGAGACGCTGGAACAGGTCCTGATCGCCTGCAACTGGAACATGGCGCGCGCTGCCCGCCGCCTTGGGGTCAACCGCTCGACCATCCTGCGCCGGATCCGCGCCGCCGGGTTGCAGCCGCCCGCCTGATCCGTTGCGCCCCGTTGCGCGCGCAACATGCCGCGCCGCAGCGGTCGATTTTCCCGCGCCCACCCCCCGCAACGGCGTGGATCGGGGACGTTTTGACCGCCGATACTCCCCCTCGAGACACGCGCAGAGGAGGAGACGCGATGCTTGATACCATGGGCACCACCCAGACCCAGCAGATGCTGGACAGCCTGAACGCCGCATTGGAGGGCGGCGATATTGACCGGGCCGCGGCGCTCTTTGCCACCGACAGCTATTGGCGCGATCTGGTCGCGGTCAGCTGGAACCTGAAGACGGTCGAGGGGCCCGCGGGCGTGGCCGATATGCTGCGTCATCAGCTCGACCACACCCGCCCCGGCAATTTCCAGATCCAGACCGGAGAGATCCCCGTCGAGGAGGGCGGCGTGATCACGGCCTGGATCACCTTCGAGACCAAGGCGGGCCGCGGCTGGGGCCTGATGCGGATCCGCGACGGCCGGATCTGGACCCTGCTCACCGCGCTTCAGGAACTCAAGGGCTTCGAGGAGCCGCGCGGCACCCGCCGTCCGATGGGCGCCGAACATGGCGTGCAGAAGAACCGCAAAACCTGGAGCGAGCGCCGCGCAGATGAGGAGGCAATCCTTGGCTATACCACCCAGCCCTATGAGGTGATCATCGGCGGCGGGCAGGGCGGCATTGCGCTGGGCGCCAGGCTGCGTCAGCTCGGCGTGCCCGCGATTGTCTTGGACAAACACGACCGCCCCGGCGACCAATGGCGCTCGCGCTACAAGTCGCTCTGCCTGCATGACCCGATCTGGTATGACCACCTGCCCTATATCAAGTTCCCCGACACCTGGCCGGTGTTCACGCCCAAGGACAAGGTCGGCGACTGGCTCGAGATGTATACCAAGGTGATGGAGATCAACTATTGGACCCGCTCCGAGGTGACCCGCGCCAGCTTTGACGAGGCCACCGGGACCTGGACCGTCGAGGTCAACCGCGACGGCCAGCCGGTCACCCTGCGCCCGACGCAGCTGGTGCTGGCGACCGGCATGTCGGGCAAGCCGAACATGCCGAAATTCCCCGGCATGGAGCGGTTCAAGGGCCGGATCGAGCATTCCTCGCAGCACAAGGGCCCCGATGACTGGGCGGGCAAGAAGGCCGTGGTGATCGGCTCGAACAACTCGGCGCATGACATCTGCGCCGCGCTTTGGGAAGGCGGCGCCGATGTGACCATGGTGCAGCGGTCCTCCACGCATATCGTGCGCTCCGACAGTCTGATGGAGATCGGTCTGGGCTCGCTTTATTCCGAACAGGCGCTGGCCAATGGCGTGACCACCGAAAAGGCCGACATGATCTTTGCCTCGCTGCCCTACAAGATCATGCATGAGTTCCAGATCCCGCTTTACGACCAGATGCGCGAACGCGATGCCGAGTTCTATGCCGGGCTGGAAAAGGCGGGCTTCGATCTGGATTGGGGCGATGACGGCTCGGGGCTGTTCATGAAATACCTGCGCCGCGGCTCGGGCTATTACATCGACGTGGGCGCGAGCCAGCTGATCATCGACGGCGAGGTCAAACTGGCCAAGGGCGGCGTGCACCATTTCGAGGAAGACGCCGTGGTCCTGTCCGACGGCACCCGCCTGCCCGCCGATCTGGTCGTGCTGGCCACCGGCTATGGCTCGATGAACGGCTGGGCCGCCGATCTGATTTCGCAGGAGGTCGCCGACAAGGTGGGCAAGGTCTGGGGGCTTGGCTCGGATACCACCAAGGACCCCGGCCCCTGGGAGGGCGAGCAGCGCAATATGTGGAAGCCGACCCAGCAGGAAAACCTGTGGTTCCACGGCGGCAACCTGCATCAGTCGCGGCACTATTCGCTCTATCTGGCGCTGCAGCTCAAGGCGCGGATGGAGGGGCTTGCGACCCCTGTCTATGGCCTGCAGCCGGTGCATCACCTGTCGTGATCCCGGCCTCCCCCGGCCGTCCGGCCGGGGGCGTTTTTCCAATAGAACAAGGAGTTACCAATGAAAGCCGCCCGTTGGCATGGCGTGAAGGACATTCGCGTCGAAGAGATCGAAACCCCCACCCCCGGCCCCGGCGAGGTCGCGATCAAGGTCGCCTGGACCGGCATCTGCGGCAGCGATCTGCATGAATATCTGGCCGGGCCGATCTTCATCCCGGTGGGCAGCCCCCATCCGCTCAGCCGCGATCAGGCGCCGATCACCATGGGCCACGAATATTGCGGCACGATCACCGGCCTCGGCGCGGGCGTCACCGGATTGCAGGTCGGCGACCGGGTCGCGATCGAGCCGATCTTCGCCTGTGGCACCTGCCCGGCCTGCATCGAGGGGAAATACAACCTCTGCGACAGCCTCGGTTTTGTCGGCCTGTCGGGCGGGCATGGTGGCTTCGCCGCCACCTCGGTCGTGCCCGCGCGCATGGTGCACAAGATGCCCGAGGGCCTCTCGATGGAGCAGGGCGCCTTGGTCGAGCCCGCCGCGGTGGCGCTGCATGCGGTGCGGATGTCGAAGATCAAGGCGGGCGATACCGCGGCGGTCTTTGGCGCGGGGCCCATCGGTCTGCTGGTGGTCGAGGCGCTCAGGGTGGCCGGGGCGGCGCAGATCCATGTGGTCGAACCTTCGCCCGAACGGCGCGCCAAGGCGCTGGAGCTGGGCGCAACGAGCGCGATCGACCCGATGGCCGAAAACCCGGTCAAGGTGATCCGCGCGGCCACAGGCGGCGTCCATGTCGCCTTCGAGGTGACCGGCGTGCCCCGCGTTTTGCCGCAATGCATCGACTGCACCCGCCACGAGGGGCAGACGCTGATCGTCTCGATCTGGGAGGGCGACGCTGCCTTCCACCCCAACACCGTGGTGCTCAAGGAACGCCAGCTGCAGGGCACCATCGCCTATCGCCACATCTACCCGGCGGTGATGGAGCTGATGCTGCAGGGCTATTTCAGCGCCGACCGGCTGGTCACGAAGCGGATCTCGCCCGATCAGATCGTCACCGAGGGGTTCGAGGCGCTGGTGGCGGAAAAATCGCAGGTCAAGATTCTGGTCAAGGCGCCGGACTGAAGCCTGATCCGGGGCGGCCGCTCAGGCTGCCCCGGCACCGCGATACCGGCCCGCGGCCTATTCCGCCGCGGCCCTCTGCGCGGCCAGATCGAAATCCGCGCGTTCTTCGGCCGCGGCCTCAAGGAAGGCCTTGATCACCGGCACCCGGCGCTGGTCGCGGCGCACGATCAGGTTCTCGACGAAGACCGTGCGCCCGCGCCGCGCCAACACCGGCGCATAGCTGAGCCGCGGGTCGGGCGGACATTCCGCCTCGGAGAAGAACGACATCCCCAGCGACAGCGCGACCGCCTCGCGCACGACCTCGGCGCCCTCGATTTCCAGAACCCGACCGGGTGTTACCCCATCGGCGGCCATCGCCCGCTCGATCAGCGCCCGTGTGCGCGAGCTGCGTTCGCGCAGGATCAGCACCCGCCCCGACACCTGTTCAAGCGCAAAGACCCTGCAGCCGGCCAGATCGCTGTCGGCGGGCAGGCAGGCATAGAGCCGCTCGTGGCGCAGCGGTGTGACCAGCAGCGCGCTGCCGATCATCGGATCGACCGCGATGCCCACATCGGCGCGCATCTCGTTCAGCGCGGCGACTATGCCATCGACGCTGTCCTTGCGAATCGAGATGTCGATATCGGGGTGGCCACGCAGCATCCGCCGCACGATCCGGACCGCGATCGCGGGCGAGTCGCTCAGCACCCGCAGCCGCCCGCTGGCCGAGGTCGCGCGCCGCGACAGCAGATCTTCGACCGCGCCGGCCGCGTCCATTAACCTTCCGGTTACACTGAGCAGCTCCTTACCCGCATCGGTCAGCACAAGGCCCCGCCCGCGCTTTTCAAACAGCCGGACCCCGTGGCGCTCCTCCAAACCCTTCAAATGCTGGGAAAGCGTCGGCTGCGACAGGCCCATCACCTCGGCCGCGCGGCGCACGCTGCCCTCGGTCGCGACCAGATGAAAGGCGCGCAGCTGGTGAAAGTTCATTGGGATCGCCTATCGGTCGTGGGGGAGAAACGTATTTGTCCAAACGATCCTGCCACGCGACCTTGGCACCCATGTGAAGGCCCCCGACCGGGGTGCCGGGACGTGGCGCAACTGGGGAGCGCAGTGATGGCGAACATTCTTGACGTGCACGGGCTGGGAACGGCCCTTGAATTCGGCATTCCGGGGATCGGTGGCAGCGATGTCGCGGTCCTGTCCTTCGAGGCGCTGGGGGCCGATCAGTCGGTCCGGCTGATGCCCGAGGCCAGCGGCGCGATCAGCGAATGGGTGCTGGGGATGGATCTCTATCTTCCGTCGCAGCCGGGCACCTGGACCGGGCTTTTGCAGACCGGCACCGGCGACGCCGATGTGTTCCTGCGCGACAATGGCGATGGCACCGCGGGGATCGGCATTTCCAGCGTCTATTCGGGCAGCTTCGCCTTTGACGCCTGGGTGCGGGTGGTGATCTCGGTCTCGGTCGAGGGTGGCGGCACGGTGCTGCGCAAATATATCGACGGGGTCAATGTCGGCACCCAGATGCTGGGCGCGACCGACCGCTGGGCGATCGACCCGGAACTGGGGCTGCGGCTTTTCACCGACAATGACGGCGAGACGAGCCGCGGTTATGTCTCCTCGATCTTCTTCATGTCCGAACCGCCCGAGGTCGCGGTGCTGGAGGCGACGCTGGCCGCCGCGCCCACCGCCTCGGCCGCGGGCTTCTTCCCGGTCAGCCCCGCCGAGGGCGCCTTCGAGGTCGGCTTCGCGGGCGAAACCGTCGATCTGCGCTATGGCACGGCTTCGGTTGCGCTGGAGGGCTCCGACTATCAGACCCCGGTCGCCATCGGCGACAGCACCATCGC
>JACXUS010000154.1 GCA_014763785.1 Sphingomonadales bacterium
GGGCTTGCGCTAACAGTCATGCCGCACCTGCAAATAGCACCTTTTGCATTCACATTCTGTTGTCCAAGACGGTTGCGAGGGGGGGAAGGCTCTGCTACACGCGGGTCCGATATATGGCGCGGGGGCTGGCCCTGCGCCTGGGGAGGCCCCCCGTCTGGCCCTTGCGGCCCGGGCAGGGGGCGAGAGCATCGGAAGGGTGGACGTGTCCGAACCAGCTTCGATTTCCGCAGCCATCGCCGGGCGCTATGCCGCGGCCATCTTTGACCTTGCCAAGGAGGCTGGCACGATTGCCGCGCTCGAGGCCGATGTGGCGGGGCTGACGGCCGCGCTCGACGCCTCGGCCGAGCTGCGCGATGTGATCGCCTCGCCGGTCTATTCGCGCGACGAGCAAAGCGCCGCCATCGGGGCCATCGCCGCGAAAATGGACCTCTCGACGCCGCTCGCCAATGGCCTTGCGCTGATGGCGACCAAGCGCCGCCTCTTCGCGCTGCCGCAGCTGCTCAAGGCGCTTGCCGAGGCGATCGCCACCGAGAAGGGCGAGATGACCGCCGAGGTCACCGCCGCCGCCGCGCTCTCGGACGCGCAGGCCGCGAAACTGGCCGCCTCGCTTGCGGCGAAGACCGGCAAGACCGTGAAACTGAATATCGCCGTGGATGAGAGCCTCATCGGCGGCATGATCGTCAAGCTGGGCTCGCGCATGATCGACACCTCGGTCCGTGCCAAGCTCGCCACTCTCCAGAACGCCATGAAAGAGGTCGGATAATGGGCATCCAAGCAGCTGAGATTTCTGCGATCCTCAAGGAGCAGATCAAGAATTTCGGGCAGGACGCCCAAGTGGCCGAAGTCGGCCGTGTGCTCTCGGTCGGTGACGGTATCGCCCGCGTCCACGGGCTCGACAACGTCCAGGCCGGTGAGATGGTCGAATTCCCCGGCGGCATCCGCGGGATGGCGCTGAACCTCGAGGTCGATAACGTCGGTATCGTTATCTTCGGCTCGGACCGCGACATCAAGGAAGGCGATGTCGTCAAACGCACCAACTCGATCGTGGACGTTCCCGTCGGCGAAGGCCTGCTGGGCCGCGTCGTCGACGCGCTGGGCAACCCGATCGACGGCAAGGGCCCGGTGGCCTCGACCGAGCGCCGCATCGCCGACGTCAAAGCCCCCGGCATCATCCCGCGCAAATCGGTGCATGAGCCGATGGCGACCGGCCTGAAATCGGTCGACGCGATGATCCCCGTCGGCCGTGGCCAGCGCGAGCTGATCATCGGCGACCGTCAGACCGGCAAGACCGCGATCGCGCTCGACACCATTCTGAACCAGAAGTCGTATAACGAAGCCAATCCGGCCAACAAGCTGCACTGCTTCTATGTCGCCGTTGGCCAGAAGCGTTCGACCGTGGCGCAGCTGGTGAAGAAGCTCGAAGAAAACGGCGCGATGGAATATACCACCGTGATCGCCGCGACCGCTTCGGACCCCGCGCCGATGCAGTTCCTCGCGCCCTATTCGGCGACCGCGATGGCGGAATACTTCCGCGACTCGGGCCGCCATGCGCTGATCATCTATGATGACCTGTCGAAACAGGCCGTGTCGTACCGCCAGATGTCGCTGCTGCTGCGTCGTCCCCCGGGGCGTGAAGCCTATCCGGGCGACGTGTTCTACCTGCACTCGCGTCTGCTCGAGCGTTCGGCCAAGCTGAACGAAGATTTCGGCGCTGGCTCGCTGACCGCTCTGCCGATCATCGAAACCCAAGCCGGTGACGTGTCGGCCTATATCCCGACCAACGTGATCTCGATCACCGACGGTCAGATCTTCCTCGAAACCGAACTCTTCTACCAAGGCATCCGCCCGGCCGTGAACACCGGTCTGTCGGTGTCGCGCGTGGGCTCGTCGGCGCAGACCAACTCGATGAAATCGGTGGCTGGCCCGGTGAAACTGGAACTGGCGCAGTACCGCGAGATGGCGGCCTTCGCGCAGTTCGGTTCGGACCTCGACGCCGCGACGCAGAAACTGCTGAACCGGGGCGCGCGCCTGACCGAGCTGATGAAACAGCCGCAGTATTCGCCGCTGACCAACGCGGAAATCGTCGCCGTCATCTTCGCCGGCACCAACGGGTTCCTCGACAACATCCCGGTGAAAGAGGTCGGCCGTTTCGAGAAAGGGCTGCTCGCCCACCTGCGCAACTCGCGCAAGGACATCCTCGAATGGCTCACCAAGGACGATCCCAAGATCAAGGGTGACGCCGAGGCGAAACTGAAGGCAGCGATCGAAGAATTCGCCAAGACCTTCGCTTGAACCGCCTGAAAGGACAGGGACATGCCCAGCCTTAAGGATCTCAAGAACCGGATCGGCAGCGTCAAGAATACGCGCAAGATCACGAAGGCGATGCAGATGGTCGCGGCGGCAAAGCTCCGTCGCGCCCAGGAATCTGCAGAAGCCGCCCGGCCCTTCGCCGAGCGCATGACCGCCGTGATGGCCGGTCTTGCGGCCTCGGTCGGCGGCTCGGATGGCGCGCCGCGGCTTCTGGCCGGGACCGGCTCGGACAAGGTGCAGCTCTTGGTGGTGATGACCGCCGAGCGCGGCCTGTGCGGCGGGTTCAACGCCAACATCGCAAAACTCGCCCGGGTCCGGGCGAACGAACTGCTGGCCCAAGGCAAGACGGTCAAGATCCTGACCGTCGGCAAGAAGGGTCGCGACGCGCTGCGCCGCGATCTGGGCCAGTATTTCATCGGCCACGTCGACCTCTCCGAGGTCAAGAAGCTCGGCTATGTCAACGCCCAGTCGATCGCGCGCGATCTGCTGGCGCGCTTCGACGCGGGCGAATTCGATGTCGCGACGATCTTCTATTCGCGCTTCCAGTCGGTGATCGCCCAGATCCCGATCGCGAAACAGATCATCCCGGCGCAATTCGAGACCGTCGAGGGCGGTGCCGACAGCTCGCTGGTCTATGACTACGAGCCCAGCGAAGAGGCGATCCTTGCGGACCTGCTGCCGCGTGGTGTCGCCACCGCGATCTTCGCAGCGCTTCTTGAAAATGGCGCCTCCGAACAGGGCGCGCGGATGTCCGCGATGGACAACGCGACGCGCAACGCAGGCGACATGATCGACAAGCTGACGATCCAGTACAACCGTTCGCGTCAGGCGGCGATTACCACTGAACTCGTTGAAATCATTGCGGGCGCCGAGGCGCTCTGACGGAACCGGAGAGAGAAACATGGCAAACAATGGCAAAGTGACCCAGGTCATCGGCGCCGTCGTCGACGTGCAGTTCGAGGACGGCCTGCCCGCGATCCTCAACGCGCTCGAGACCACCAACAACGGCAAGAAACTGATCCTGGAAGTGGCGCAGCACCTCGGCGAGAACACCGTGCGCGCCATCGCCATGGACGCGACCGAAGGTCTCGTCCGCGGCACCCCGGTCAGCGACACCAACGGCCCGATCATGGTGCCGGTCGGCAACCCGACGCTGGGCCGCATCCTGAACGTGATCGGCGAGCCGGTGGACGAAAAGGGCCCGGTCGCGCTGACCGAGACCCGCGCGATCCACCAGCCCGCGCCGCTCTTTGACGAGCAATCGACCGAGAGCCAGATCCTCGTGACCGGCATCAAGGTCATCGACCTGCTCGCGCCCTACGCCAAGGGCGGCAAGATCGGCCTGTTCGGCGGCGCCGGTGTGGGCAAGACCGTTCTGATCATGGAACTGATCAACAACATCGCCAAAGTGCACTCGGGCTTCTCGGTGTTCGCGGGCGTGGGCGAGCGGACCCGTGAGGGCAACGACCTATACCACGAGATGATCGAATCGGGCGTTATCAACCTCGATAACCTCGAAGAATCGAAAGTGGCGCTGGTCTATGGCCAGATGAACGAGCCTCCGGGGGCGCGTGCCCGCGTGGCGCTGACGGGCCTCACGCTGGCCGAGCAGTTCCGCGACCAGTCGGGGACCGACGTTCTGTTCTTCGTCGACAACATCTTCCGCTTCACCCAAGCCGGTTCGGAAGTGTCGGCTCTGCTCGGCCGTATCCCTTCGGCCGTGGGCTACCAGCCGACGCTGGCGACCGACATGGGCGCGCTGCAAGAACGCATCACCTCGACCAAAGCGGGCTCGATCACCTCGGTGCAGGCGATTTACGTGCCGGCCGACGACCTGACCGACCCGGCGCCGGCGACCTCGTTCGCGCACCTCGACGCCACCACGGTTCTTAGCCGTGCGATCTCGGAACTCGGGATCTATCCGGCGGTGGACCCGCTCGACTCGACCTCGCGTCTCTTGGACCCGGCCGTTATCGGCGACGAGCACTATCAGGTGGCGCGCGACGTGCAGGGCATCCTGCAGCGCTACAAGTCGCTTCAGGACATCATCGCCATCCTCGGGATGGACGAACTGTCGGAAGAGGACAAGCTGACCGTGGCCCGCGCCCGGAAGATCCAGCGCTTCCTGTCGCAGCCCTTCGACGTGGCGAAAGTGTTCACCGGCTCGGACGGTGTGCAGGTGCCGCTGGAAGACACGATCAAATCGTTCAAGGCGGTTGTGGCCGGTGAATACGACCACCTGCCCGAGGCGGCCTTCTACATGGTCGGCGGCATCGAGGACGTGATCGCCAAGGCTGCGAAACTCGCCGCCGCGGCGTAAGGGGGGCTGATCCATGGCCGATACGATGCAATTCGACCTGGTGTCGCCCGAACGGAAGCTGACGTCCGTTCAGGCGCGCGAGGTGCGCATCCCGGGCGCCGAGGGCGAGCTCACTGCTATGCCCGGCCATTCGGCGCTGATCACCACGCTGCGTCCCGGCATCCTGACCGTGGTCGGGCCTGCGGGCACCGCTGAATATGCGGTGACCGGGGGCTTTGCCGAGATCACGCCCGAGGGCGTGACGGTTCTGGCCGAGCGTGGCCTGCCGCGCGCCGAGCTGACGCCCGCGGTGCATGCCGAGATGGTGGCCGAGGCGAAGAAAGCCGTGACCGAGGCTCATCCTTCTGTGGTCGATGCGGCCGCCAAGGTCCTGGCCGATATGGAAGCGCTCGGGTCGCATATGCTGGGCTGAGCCCGGCGCAGAGATGAGAGAGCCCCGGGCATGTCCCGGGGCTTTTTTGTTTTTGCATCCCGCGCTAAAGCGGGGGACATTCGTTCAGGTTGTTTCCCGGAGGGGGTATGCTCAAGATTGCTACGCACCGAACCGGCATCGCGCAGGGCTCGCTGGTGCTGTTTTCGGATTATCAGGATGGCGGGGTGATGTGGACCGGCGAGGGCCCGCGCGAGCTGCGCAAGCTCGTGGAATTCCGCGAGGCCTTTCGCGCGGCGCCCGCGGTGCAGGTCTCGCTGTCGATGTGGGACATCGACCAGAAGCACAACGGCCGGATGGATATCTCGGCCGATATGGTCACGCCCGAAGGGTTCGCGATCGTGTTCCGCACCTGGGGCGATACCCGGGTGGCGCGGGTGCGGGCCGACTGGATGGCGATCGGGCCCTGCGGGCACGAGGACGATTGGGATATCGGCTGAGGCCGGGAAGCGGCGCGAGCCGGAGGAGCTGCGATGACGAAACCGATCTTCATTTTGAACGGGCCGAACCTGAACCTGCTCGGCCAGCGCGAGCCCGAGATCTATGGCCGCGAGACCTTGGCCGATGTCGAGGCGCGCTGCGCGGCGATTGCGGGCGACCGTGGGGTGGGGGTGGTGCTGCGCCAGACCAACCACGAGGGCCAGCTTATCGACTGGATCCACGAGGCGCGGCACGAGGCCTGCGGCATCGTGATCAACCCGGCGGCTTTCACCCATACTTCGGTTGCGGTGCTCGATGCGCTCAACGCCTATGAGGGGCCGGTGATCGAGGTGCATATCTCGAATGTCCACAAGCGCGAGGCGTTTCGCCATCACTCCTATGTCTCGGCCCGCGCCGAGGGGGTGATCGCCGGGCTCGGGATCGAGGGATACGAGTCGGCAACACGCCGGATTCTGACGCTGATCGGCGCCTGAGGCCTGTCCTTTTCCAACATTTCGGGGGCCGCCCACCGCACTGCGTGGGCGGCCCTTGTCTTTTTCCAACATCGGCCAGAGGGCGGCGGGGGCGCGAGGCGCATGCGCCTCGCGCCCCCGCCGCCTCGGCCCCTGTCGGGGCCGAAAGCCCCACCGCGCACCGGCCTGCCCAGCCTCGGCCTGCCCAGCCTTGGCCCGCCAAAGCAAAAGGGCGCCGCAAGCGGCGCCCTTCGCGTGATCCCGTGGGGGATGATTACGTCATTCCTTGCGGGATGACTTACATCATGCCGCCCATGCCGCCCATGTCGGGCATGCCGCCAGCCGGGGCCTTGGGCTCGGGCTTCTCGGCGATCATGCATTCGGTGGTGATCAAGAGACCAGCAACCGAAGCCGCATCTTCGAGAGCGGTGCGGGTGACTTTCGCCGGGTCGATGACGCCGAATTTGAACATGTCGCCATATTCTTCGGTCTGCGCGTTGAAGCCGAAGGCCAGATCCGACGATTCGCGGACCTTGCCAGCCACAACCGCACCGTCCACACCGGCGTTCTCGGCGATCTGACGCATCGGCGCTTCCAGCGCGCGCTTCACGATCGCGATGCCCGCATCCTGATCCGAGTTCGCACCGGTCAGACCGTCGAGCGCCTTGCCCGCCTGCACCAGAGCCACGCCGCCACCGACGACGATACCCTCTTGCACGGCCGCACGGGTCGCGTTCAGCGCGTCATCGACGCGGTCCTTGCGCTCTTTCACTTCGACTTCGGTCATGCCGCCGACGCGGATGACGGCAACGCCACCGGCCAGTTTCGCGACACGCTCTTGCAGCTTCTCG
>JACXUS010000457.1 GCA_014763785.1 Sphingomonadales bacterium
ACCGACACCGATCCCGCCGGGCAGATCAACCGGCCGGGACAGGCCCCGCAGGGCAAGCGCCGCTCCGACTGGCTCGGGCGGCGCGGAGGATGGTTCTGAAGATGACGGACTGGACGGAAACCGAGCTTTCGGCGCTGCGCCGGGCCTATGCCAGCGGCACGACCCGGGTCAGCTATGACGGCAAGTCGGTGGATTACGGCTCCGCCGATGATCTGCTCGCCCGCATCCGGACCATCGAGCGCGCCATCGCGGGGATCGCGCGGCCGCTGCCTGTGGCCGGGCGCGCGGGCTTCAGCCGCGGGGATCGCTGATGTCGGCGACCTGGTTCGATCACGCCATCGCCACGGTGGCGCCGCGCATGGCCGCCCGGCGCGTGATGGCGCGTCAGGCGTTCGAGACCCTGACGCGGGGCTATGACGGCGCCGCGCGCGGACGGCGCACGGAGGGCTGGCGCGCGCCGGGATCCTCCGCCGACACCGAGATCGGCGTCGCCGGGGCGCTGCTGCGCGACCGGATGCGCGATCTGGTGCGCAACAACCCGCACGCGGCCAAGGCCGTCGCGGTGCTGGTCAACAACATCATCGGCGCGGGCATCATGCCGCGCGCCGCCAGCGGCGACGACACGCTGGACCGCAAGGTCGATGCGCTGTTCGAGCGCTGGACGGCGGAGTGCGATGCCGATGGCCAGCTCGATTTCTACGGCCTGCAGACGCTGACCTGCCGCGAGATGGTCGAAGCGGGCGAAGTCCTGGTGCGCCGAAGGCTGCGGCGCGCGTCTGACGGCCTTCCGGTGCCGCTGCAGCTGCAGGTGCTGGAGGCCGACTTCCTCGATGCGACCAAGTCCGGCGTCCTCGGCGCGGGACGCCTCGTGCAGGGGATCGAGTTCGACCCGGTCGGCAAGCGCCGGGCCTACTGGCTGCATGCCGAACATCCCGGTGACGCCTATGGGGCGTTGCAGAACGGATTGCAGAGCCGCCCGGTGCCAGCGAGCGAGATCGCCCATGTCTACGAGAAGCAGCGCACGCAGGCGCGCGGCGTTCCCTGGGGCGCGCCGGTGATCCGGTCCTTGCGCGATCTCGACGACTACGAGGTGGCCGAGCTGGTCCGCAAGAAGACCGAGGCCTGCGTCACCGCCATCGTCTTCGGCGACGACGAGGCGCAGCAGGGCATCGCGCCTTCGGTGGTCGATGCCGATGGTAACCGGGTCGAGCAGTTCGAGCCGGGCCTGATCGCCTATGCCCGCGGCGGCAAGGACATCCGCTTCAACCAGCCCTCGGCCACCGGCGGCTACGGCGAGTACAAAAGGGCCAGCCTGCACACGATCTCGGCCGGGTTCCGCGTGCCCTACGAGCTGCTGACCGGGGACCTCAGCCAGGTGAACTATTCCTCGATCCGGGCGGGGCTCGTGGAGTTCCGCCGCCAGATCGACGCCGTGCAATGGCAGCTCTTCATCCCGATGTTCTGCGCGCCGGTGTGGCGCTGGTTCACGGAGGCCGCTTGGGCGGTG
>JACXUS010000458.1 GCA_014763785.1 Sphingomonadales bacterium
TGTCGAGGTCGGGCAGGGGGGCGGGCGCCGGGGTGGCATGCCACCCCGGCGCCCGCCTCCGCCTCAGCCGTGGCGCTGACCCGAGCGATGTTGCGCGCCGCCGCGGCGCGGGGCCTCGGAGCCGCCCTTTTGCGGTTTGGGTGCCTTCGGGCGGGCCGTTTTCGGGCCGCGATCGGCTTTCGGGCCGCGATCGGCTTTCGGGCCGCCCGGCTTGGCGCCCTTGGGCGCGCCGCCGCCACCGCCGCGGCGCGGGCCGCCGCGTGCGGGCGCCTTGGCGCCGGGCACCGGGGCATGGGGCTCGCCGCCGATCACCGGGATCGCCGCGCCCATCGCCTTTTCGATCGCCTTCAGATCATCCATTTCGAGCGGCGCGCAGAAGGCCACCGCCCGGCCATCCCGGCCCGCCCGCGCGGTGCGGCCGATCCGGTGGACGTAGTTTTCCGGCACATTCGGCAGGTCATAGTTATAGACATGCGCGACCTGCGGGATATCCAGACCGCGGGCGGCCACATCGGTCGCCACCAGCACCTGCACCTCGCCTGCGCGGAACGAGGCCAGCGCCCGTTCCCGCTGACCTTGGCTCTTGTTGCCGTGGATCGCGGTGACCGAAAAGCCCCAGCCCTCAAGCAGCCGCGCCAGCTTGTCCGAGCCATGCTTGGTGCGGTTGAACACCACCGCCAGCTCGCCCGGATGTTTCGCCAGATATTCCGACAGAAGCGTCGCCTTGTCGCCCTGATTGGTGAAATGCACGCCCTGGGTGATCTTCTCGGCGGCCTTGCCGGGCGCTGCGACCTGCACCCGCACCGGATCGGTCAGATAGCTGTCGGCCAGCTCTTCCATCAGCTTGGGCATCGTGGCCGAGAACAGCAGGGTCTGGCGGTCTGCCGGGATCAGCCGGGCGATCTTGCGCAGGGCATGGATGAAGCCGATGTCGAGCATCTGGTCAGCCTCGTCCAGCACCAGATATTTGGTCTCCGACAGCACCAGCGCGCGGCGTTCCAGCAGGTCGATCAGCCGGCCGGGCGTGGCGATCAGCACATCGCAGCCCTTCGAGAGCTTCTCGGATTGCACATTGATCGAGGCGCCGCCGACGACGCGCTGGATGCGCACCGGCGCATCCTTGGCAAAGGCGGCAAGGTTGTCGTGGATCTGGGTTGCCAGCTCGCGCGTGGGGGCCAGAACCAGCGCGCGCACGGTCTTCGGGTTCGGGCGTTTGCCGTAGGAGATGATCCGCGTCAGCATCGGCAGGCCGAAGGCCGCGGTCTTGCCGGTGCCGGTCTGCGCCAGACCCAGCAGGTCGCGGCCCTTGACGATATGCGGAATGCCCTGCGCCTGAATCGGCGTCGGCTTGATCAGGCCGAGGCCCTCGAGGTTACGCAGCAGGATCGGCGCGAGGCCGAGGTTTTCAAAAGTATCCAAAGGTTTGTCTTTCGGGGGGCGCGGACAGCGGCCGCGCGAAAACAGGATTGAGCCCGGGCGGACGGCAGGGCCGGGCCGGGGCTGGGG
>JACXUS010000459.1 GCA_014763785.1 Sphingomonadales bacterium
GGCCGGGGACTAACCCCGACGCGGATCCCCCGATCTGGCGCCAAGCTAAAGCGGGCGGCGGGCGCCGTCTCGGGGCTGGCGGGCCGGAGTGCGGGGCTGGCGGACCAGATCGGTCGCGATCCCCGGCGATCAGCCGCGCGCGCGCACCGCCGAGGGGCTCTCGCCATAGCGGCGGCGAAAGAGCGTGTTGAACCACGACAGATCGCCAAACCCGCAGCCGAGCGCGATTTCGGCGATGGTGCGATGCGCCTGCCCCGGGTCGCACAGCTGGCGATGCACCAGCCGCAACCGGCGCTGCGCCACATGATCGCTGAACGAGGTGTCCTCGCTGGCGAAAAGCCTGCGCAGATAGCGTTCGGAAATGCCGTGGCGCCGCGCGATCCAGCCGGGGGACAGCTCGGGCGATTGCAGATGCGCCTCGATATCGGCGGTGATCGCGCGCAGCCGCGCCGCCCGCACGCCCCGGCCCGCGGCGATCTCGGCCGCCTCGCCGGTCGCGCCAAGGGCCATCAGGGCAAGGTCGGTCACATGCTCGACGCAGCGCGCGCGCTGATCGGGCGCAAGGCCCGGCCCCGACAGATGCAGTGCCTCGGTATAGCTTTGGAACATCTGCCATTGCGGGCTCAGGTCATGCCCCTGCCGCATCGCGCGCCCCAGCGCCCCCTGCACCGGGGCAAGGGCCGCGCGCGGGATCGAGACATAGAAGGCCTCGGTCAGCTCGGCGCAGAACCGGACATGGCCGCTGACCTCGTTGGGGTCGATATAAACCACGCCCGGGGTGCATTCGACAAAGGCGCCGCCCTTTTGCTGCATCGTGAAGCCGCCTGCGCGGGGCAGGTGGATCATCACATTGTCGCCGGTGTCCTGCGCCAGCCGCGGCGTGCGGATCGCCTCGCTCGCCGAATGCTGCCCGGCGCCGGTGATCAGGCCCGGCAGCACCTGAATCGCGGTTTGCGAGGCGAAGCGGTCGATATCCTCGGGGCGGAATTCCAGCTTGCAGATCGTCGAGACGGCCTCCTGAAAGGCCTCGATCTTGGCGCGGCCCTGAAAGTCGCGGGCATTGAGGGTGACGCGGTGCATCTGCGGTCTTCGGCCTCCGGCTGGACCCCGAAACGCTAACGCCGGGTCAGGCGCGCTGGCAAGGCCGGAATGGGCTCAGCGCGCCGGGTGCGTCGGCGTGGGGGCGGTGCGCAGCGGGGGCACGGCGCCCACCCGCCGCAGCGCCCGGTGCAGCGCGATCAGCGCCCCGAGCCCCGCGCCCGCCAGCGCCAGCATCGCCGCCAGCGCCAGCGGCATCGAGGCCTGCGCCACCATCAGCGCGAACAGGAAGGGTGCCGCCGCGCCCAGCAGGTTGCGGATCCCCGCAAGCCGCCCGAGCCGCGCGCCAAGGCCCTGCACCCCGAAGAGTGCGACCGGAACCGCCCCGCGCACGATGCTCGACAGCCCCGCCCCCGCGCCAAGGATCGCCGCAAAGCCGAAGGCCCGCGCCAGCGGCGCGACCGGC
>JACXUS010000155.1 GCA_014763785.1 Sphingomonadales bacterium
TACGGTGATGGGAGCGACGGGTGAGCTCACGTCCGAAAGGTAGCCTACCCCGTCCGCCGCCAGCAGGAGACCAGGTGGTCGTCCACCATGCCCACGGCCTGCATGAAGGCATACACGATGGTGGTGCCCACGAAGCTGAAGCCGGCCTTCTTCAGGTCCTTGCTCAACGCGTCCGAGACCGGGGTGCTGGCCGGCAGCTGCTTCAGGCCCCGCAGCACGAAGGTCGGCCGCCATTCCGGGTTCTCGACGTCGTCGATGCGCAAATCCGGCAGCCGCCGCAGCAGCGCCTGCACCGCGATCAGCCCGCCGCCCAGCAGCGCAAGACCGCCGCCCGCCAGTGCCAGCACCGGCAGCGATCCCAGATCCACCGCATAGGCCGCGACCGCCCCCAGCGCCGCCAGCGCCAGCGCCGCAATCACCCCAAGGACCAGCCAGTGCCACAGCCGCCGCGGCGCCTCGACCACCTCCGCCCAGACCATCGCCACCGCAATCGCCAGCGCCGGATAGAACGGCAGGACGTAATGCGTGAGCTTCGTCGGCGCCGCCTCGAACACCAGCCAGCCGGGAATGGCCCAGGCGGCGGCAAACAGCACCGCCGTGCTGGCCCGCGCCCGCCAGATCGCGGGGATGGCCAGCGCCAGGGCAATCGAGGCCGGGAAGAAGGTCAGCCACAGCGCCAGCAGATAGCTGCCGGGCGGCGCGCCGTGGCTTTCCTGCCCCGCCGCCAGCTTCGCCGCCATGTCCTGCCCGACCGAGGCGGTCCAGAATGCGCCCCCCGATTTCAGCGTGATCGCGATCAGCCACGGCCCGACCAGCGCCGCGACAATCGCGGCCCCCAGCGCGGGCCGCAGCGCCATCAGCCAGCGCCCCTGCCGGGTCACCCCGGCGAGCGCCAGCACGCAAAGCGCGGTGACCATCGGCCCGACCGGCCCCTTGATCATCAGCCCCGCGGCAATCGCGACCCAGAACAGCCAGACCTGAGCGCGCGGCAGGCTCACCGGGGCGAAGGCTGCCTCTCTGGCGCGTTTCCACAACCCGGCCAGCACCACCTGCGCCAGCAGCACGCTCAGCAGCAGCATCGCATCGGTTTTCGCCAGCCGCGCCTCGATCCCGAGGCTGAAGACCCCCGCGATCAGCATCCCCGCGATCAGCCCTGCCTGCGGCCCGGCAAAGATCCGCGCGATGCGGGCGGTCAGCAGAACCGAGGTCACGGCCGCGATCAGCGAGGGCAGGCGATATTTCCAGATCGGCGCCGCCTCGGGCCTGGTCAGCGCCACCGTCGCCGCCTGCACCCAATAGAGGCCGACGGGCTTTTTATACCGCGGCTCGTCCTGAAAGCGGATGTCGATCAGATCGCCGCTGGCGACCATCTGCCGGCTCGACTGGGCAAAGCGCGCCTCGTCCCGGTCCAGAGGCGGCAGAGCGAAGAACCCCGGCAGGAACAGCACCAGCGACAGCGCGACCAGCAGCACCGCGCCCCAGCGCCGCGCCGCCATCCCCAGAACCGCCTCGGCAAGGGTGATCATGCGCAGCCGTAATCCCAGCTGTCGAGGATGGCGAGCGCCTCCTCGGCGGTCTCGACAAAGCTCAGAAGATCCAGATCGGCGCGCGCGATGGTGCCCACCTCGGCCAGCATCTCCCAGTTCACCAGCCGCTCCCACCAGTCGCGGCCAAACAGGATCAGCGGCACCCGCTTCATCCGGTGGGTCTGGATCAGGGTCAGCGCCTCGAACATCTCGTCAAGCGTGCCAAAGCCGCCCGGGAATACGGTGATCGCCTTGGCCCGCATCAGGAAATGCATCTTGCGGATCGCGAAATAGTGGAAGTTGAAGCTGAGGTCCGGCGTCACATAGGGGTTCGGCGCCTGTTCATGCGGCAAGACGATATTCAACCCGATCGACTGCCCCCCGGCATCGGCCGCGCCACGGTTGCCGGCCTCCATCACGCCCGGGCCACCGCCGGTGCAGATCACGAATTCGCGACCATAAGACGCCAGCGAGCGTTCGGTGACGCGCTGGGCAAACAGCCGCGCCTCGGCGTAATATCTGGTAAGCTCTGCCAGAACCGGGGTTTTTGCCTGATCCTTGTTTTCCGGCGCGGGGATCCGCGCGCCGCCGAACATCACCACGGTCGATTCCACCCCGCGTTCATCGAGGATCATCTGGGGTTTCAGCAACTCGAGCTGCAACCGCACCGGGCGCAATTCCTCGCGCATCAGGAAATCGGCATCGGTAAAGGCCAGCCGATAGGCCGGCGCCCGGGTCTGCGGCGTGTCGGGAATGCGTCGCGCGGCGCGGGCATCCTCGCTCGAATGGCGGAACGGGTGGGTGCGGTCGTCCTTCATGGGCCCTGCTCATTGCGCGATCTCTGCCCATCCACTATAGGCTGGCGGGTGTGAATTCCATCTGAAACCGCCCGAAAGGAAGCCGCCCATGACGCAACAGATGTCGAATGCGATGCTGGAAGCCGCCATCGAAGCCGCGTGGGAGGCCCGCGACACGATCACCCCGCGCACCAAGGGCGAGGCGCGTGACGCGATCGAGGCGACGCTTTCGGCGCTCGATACCGGGGCCCTGCGGGTGGCCGAGCGGCAGGACGACGGGCAGTGGCACGTCAACCAATGGGCGAAAAAGGCGGTGCTGCTGGGCTTCCGCCTGAAGGACATGGAAACCCAGTCGGGCGGCCCGCAGGGCAGCGGCTGGTGGGACAAGGTCGACAGCAAATTCCTGAACTGGGGCGACAATCAATGGAAGGCCGCGGGCTTCCGCGCGGTGCCGAACTGCATCGTGCGCCGCTCGGCCTATATCGCGCCGGGCGTGGTTCTGATGCCGAGCTTTGTCAACCTCGGCGCCTATGTCGGCGAGGGCACGATGGTCGATACCTGGGCCACCGTCGGCAGCTGCGCGCAGATCGGCAAGCATGTGCACCTGTCGGGTGGCGTCGGCATCGGCGGCGTGCTCGAGCCGATGCAGGCGGGTCCGACCATCATCGAGGATAACTGCTTCATCGGCGCGCGCTCCGAAGTGGTCGAGGGCTGCATCATCCGCGAGGGCTCGGTCCTTGGCATGGGCGTCTATATCGGCAAATCGACGAAGATCGTCGACCGCGAGACCGGCGAAGTGATGTATGGCGAAGTGCCGCCCTATTCGGTTGTGGTCTCGGGCTCGATGCCCTCGAAGAACGGGGTGAACCTCTACTGTGCGGTGATCGTGAAGCGCGTCGATGCGCAGACCCGGTCGAAAACCGGCATCAACGAATTGCTGCGTGACTGATGAGCGACGAGACCCCCGAGACGCCGGACAAGCCGGTAAAGGAAAAGCGCCCCCAGCAGGTCTATACCCTGCTGGTGCAGGTCGGCCGTTGCGCGGGCGATGGCCTGCCCAAGGGCGCCACCGGCGCGGGGCTTCTGTGCTATGCCAGCGGTGTGGACGAGGCCGAGGCGGTGCGCGAGACCGTCGCGATCCTGAAACAGGCGGAATTGGCGCCGCTCGATGTGACGGGCTATGGCACGCTCGAGGAACGCGAGGCGCTCGGCCATGAGATCGACGACGAGGAACGCGCCCTGATGGAGCGCGCCTTGGCCGAAAATTCGGTGATCGTCGCGCAGATGACGCCGTTTTACGGTGACGAAAAAGCCTGAGGGACCCCGGCGATTTTCCGCCGGGGGTTGTTTGCGGCCTGCCCTGCGCCTGCTAGACTGATCGCAAATCAGAGCAGGCAGGCAGAGCATGAAACGCGCATTGAAACCCGTCCTTTTCACCCTTGCGGCCTTTGCCGGGCTTGCCGCCTGCGGTGGCCCCGCAGGCAGCCCGCCGTCGAGCGCAGGCGCGCAGGTGATCGACGCGATCCCGCCCGCCGATCCGGCGCATCAGCGGGGTCTGGAAGCCTGGCTGGCCGCCTTCAAGCCGCGCGCGCTGTCCGAGGGCATCACCGAGGCGACCTGGACCCGCGCCACCCGCGATATCCGCTATAACCCCAAGGTGATCGAGCGCGACCGCAATCAGGCGGAATTCGTGCGCCCGATCTGGGATTATCTCGATAGCGCGGCCTCGGATACCCGCATCGAGAACGGCCGCGCGGCGCTGCGCGATCATGCCGCCGTGCTGCGCGCGATCGAGGCGCAATATGGCGTCGAGAAAGAGGTCGTTGTCGCCGTCTGGGGGATGGAATCGAACTATGGCAAGAACCGCGGCAGCACGCTGATCCTGCCCGCGCTCGCGACGCTCGCCTATGACGGGCGGCGGGGCAGCTTCTTTGCCAGCCAGTTCATCGCCGCGCTGAAGATCATTCAGGCGGGCGACACCGATCCCGGGCATCTGACCGGCTCCTGGGCCGGGGCGATGGGGCATACGCAATTCATCCCGACCTCGTATCTGTCCTTCGCGGTCGATTTCACCGGCGATGGCAAGCGTGACATCTGGTCGGAGAACCCGGCCGATGCGCTGGCCTCGACCGCGGCCTATCTGGCACGCTCGGGCTGGTCCAAGGGGCAGCCCTGGGGCGTCGAGGTCACCTTGCCGCCCGGGTTCGACTATAACCTTGCGGGCAAGAAGGTGAAGAAGTCCCCCGCCGACTGGGCGGCGCTTGGGGTGCGCGCGCAGGGCGGCGGCACGGTGCCGAACCATGGCGCGGCCTCGATCCTGCTGCCTGCGGGGGCCAAGGGTCCGGCGCTGATGATCTTTGGCAATTTCACCGCGATCTCGCGCTATAACAACGCCGACAGCTATGTGATCGGGGTCGGGCATCTGTCGGATCGGCTGGTGGGCAAGGGGCCCTTCGTCGCGCCCTGGCCCCGCGACGGGCGGGCGTTGACCGAGGCCGAGCGGATCGAGGTGCAGGAACGCCTGACCGCGGCGGGCTATGATACGCAAGGCGCGGATGGCAAGATCGGCTCGAACACCATTGCCGCGGTGATGGACTGGCAGCGGGCCAATGGTCTGCCGCCCGATGGCTATGTGACCGAGAAGCTGTTGAACGCGCTGCGCCGGGGCCGCTAGGGCGCGGGGGTGACGCCGATCACCGGCGCATGCAGATGCCAGAGCGCGGCCCAGATCAGCATCGCCAGCACGGTGCGGATCAGGTCGGGGGGTGACCCCGGCCGCCAGCGCCCCATGATGAGCGCCTGAAGCGGCCAGGCAGAGGTGCGCGCCGCCAGCCGGTCGAATTCGGCCGCGCCCCAGAGGCGGGCGCGCCGCGCCTCCATCGCGCGCAGGCCCATGAGCGAGAAGATCAGGAAGGTGCCGAACAGCACCGCATGCGCCAGATCGCCATTGGCCAGCAGATGCGCCCCCGACCACAGGATCAGCGCCCACAGAAGCGGCTGACGCACCACGCCCGCAATCCCCGGGCGCGCAGGGTCAAAGCCCGTGGCGCGCCCCTCGAAGGCGAAGGGATTGGGCGCCGCCACGCCAAAGGTGCCGAGCGTGATTGCCACCGGCATCGCGAGATTGACCGCCCAGCGCATCCAGCCCGCCTGCGGCCAAAGCTCGATGAAGGGCGCGCGCCCGGCGGCAAAGATCACCCAGAAGAGAAGCCCGACAGAGATCAGGCTGAACCCCCAGATCCAGCCGCGCGGGCCCAGCACCGCCACGAACAGCCCCTTGATCCGCGGATTGGCCGGGATCAGATGCGAGGCCATGAAGGCCAGCCCCGCCACGATAAATTCGATCCAGCCCATCGCCCCCCCTTTCCATCGCCCCCAGCCTAGCGCAGGTTGGGGGACACTGTCTTGACCGAAGCCAAGGACCGCGATGACCAGCCCCCTGACCCAAGCCGTTGCCGCCATCGACGCGGCCAATGCCGCCGATCCGACGCTCGAGGACGGCACCCCCGCCGCGCTGCTTTATGGCCAGCGGATGAGCGCGGAACTGGCGCGGCTCGTGCCCGACGCGCCCGAGGTGTTGCAGATCGCTGCGCGCGGACAGCATGTCGAACGCTGGCTGTTGCCGCGGGCCGACTACCCCGAGGGGCGCACGGGTTACCTTGAATGGCGCCGCGAACAGGGCCGCCGCCATGCCGAGCGGGTGATGGCGATCATGCGCGACGCGGGCTATGCCGAGGCCGAGATCGAGACCGCGGGCCGGATGCTGCGCAAGGAGGGGCTCAAGCGCGACCCGCTGGTGCAGGCGCTGGAGGATGTGATCTGCTTCACCTTCCTGCGGCACTATTTCGCGCCCTTCGCGCCGACCCGCGGCCCCGAAGAGCTGTTGCAGATCGTCGAGAAAACCGCCCGCAAGATGTCGCCCGAGGGCCGCGCGCGGGCGCTGGCGGAATTCGCGCTGCCCGAGCCGTTTGCCGCGGCGTTCCGCGCCTAGCGCTGCTTCGAGAGCTGCACCGCAAGGATGCCGCCCGCGATCACCGCCACGCCCAGCAGATCGAGCGGCCCCAGCCGCTCGTGCAGCACCATCGCGGCAATCGCCACGCCGAAGAACGGGTTGAGGAAATGGAAGGTCGCCGCCTTGACCGCGCCGATCCGCCCGACCAGCTTGAACCAGATCCAGGTCGCCAGCACCCCCGGCACCAGCACGGTATAGGCAAAGGCCCCCGCCAGCCGGGCCGAGGGATGCACCGTCCAGGTCTCGAACAGGACCGAGGCGACGATCAGCACGCCCGCGCCCACGAACATCTGCAGGCCGACGATCATCATCACATTGCCCCCGCCCGAGGCGCCGCGCACGCTCAGCGTGGCAATCGACAGCGCCAGGGCTGCGATGAAGCACAGCGCCATGCCCAGCGGATCGACCCCGCCCGACAGTCGCGCGCCCATGATGAT
>JACXUS010000460.1 GCA_014763785.1 Sphingomonadales bacterium
TGCCGAGGCAGGTGCGAGCGCGGGGGCCTCGACCTCGCCCGGTGGCGGCACCGGGACGGGCTGTTCGGGGGCGACCGGCTCTGCCAGCGCCACTTTCGCGTCTTCCGGCGCGGGCGGGGCCTCGGGCATCTCGGGCGCGGCCTCGGGGCGCGCGGCGGGTTCGGTCCCGCCGATCTGCGGCGGAGGCGCAAGACTGGGTTGGCTGAGGGGCGCACGCGGCGAGGCGGTGGGGGCGCTGAGCGGCGCGCCAGCCGGGCTCGGCATCGCAGGTGTGCGGTCGCTCGGAGCAGGCGCGTGCTCATTTTCCTTGGGCGGAATCTCCGCGCCGGAGGTCTCAGGTGCAGAGGAAGCCGCGATCTTCACGTCCTGCCCGGGCTCTTGCGGCACGGGGAAGATCAGTGACAACAGGCCCAAACCGATCACCGCGACCAGCCCACCCGTCACGATCCCTTTGATCACAGAACGCATCATCTGCCTGTCTCCACACTGCGCACCGCTTTTGAATAGCGGCTTTTTACGGGGTGACTGCCCTTGACCCGGGCGCTTCGCTGATAGCATCTATAGCCCGACCCGATCCCCGGTTCACCCCCCTTGATACGTGGGGTTTACCGGGGCCAACAAGTGAAAGGCCCGGCCATGCTGCTGCTCATCGACAATTATGACAGCTTTACCTACAACTTGGTGCACTATTTTGGCGAGCTGGGCGCCGATGTGAAGGTCTGGCGTAACGATGCGCTCAACGTGCAGGAAGCCATGGGCATGGGCGCCGAGGCGATCGTGCTGTCGCCCGGGCCTTGCGACCCCGATCAGGCGGGAATTTGCCTACCGCTGGTGCTGGCCGCGGCCGAGGCGAAGCTGCCGCTCTTCGGTGTGTGTCTGGGCCATCAGACCATCGGTCAGGCCTTTGGCGGCAAGGTCGTGCGCGCCTCCGAGATCGTGCATGGCAAGATGGGCGAGATCCACCACGAGGGCAAAGGCTGCTTTGCAGGCCTGCCCTCGCCGCTGAAAGCGACGCGCTATCACTCGCTGGTGGTCGAGCGCGAGAGCCTGCCCGATTGCCTCGAGGTAACCGCAGAGCTGGAAGACGGCACGATCATGGGGCTGCGCCACCGCGAGCTGCCGATCGAGGGCGTTCAGTTCCACCCCGAATCCATCGCCTCCGAGCACGGGCACGCGATGCTGAAGAATTTCCTGACAGAGGCAGGCGTGAGCCTGAAGGTGCCCGCATGAGCCAGATGAGCGAAGCGATGAAGCCGCTGATCTTCGCGGCCTCCGAAGGCCCTCTGAGCCGCGCGCAGGCCGAGATGGCCTTCGAGATCCTGTTCAACGGCGAAGCCTCGCCCGCGCAAATCGGCGGTCTGCTGATGGCGCTGCGGGCGCGCGGGGAATCCGTGTCGGAATATGCCGCCGCCGCCGCCGCGATGCGCGCGAAATGCGTGCCGGTCAAAGCCCCTGAGGGGGCGATCGACATCGTGGGCACCGGTGGCGACGGGATGCA
>JACXUS010000461.1 GCA_014763785.1 Sphingomonadales bacterium
ATGTACCATTTCGAAATGACGGTTCAGACGCCGACCCCCTTCCCGAACGCCTCCGGCCAGCCCCAGCAGGTCGCCTTTGACCGCGCCGAGCTTTCGGTGATCCTCTCGCTCTACGGACGCGCGGTCGCTGCGGGGGAATGGCGCGATTACGGGATGAGTTTTCTGCGCGACGTCGCAATCTTCTCGATCTTCCGCCGCACCGCCGAGGTGCCCGTTTTCCGCATCGAGAAACGCCCTGCCCTTCGCAGCAAGCAAGGCCAATACGCGGTGATCGGCCAACAGGGTCAGATCCTGCGGCGCGGCCATGATCTGCGCACCGTTCTGCGCGTGCTCGAACGCAAGCTGATCCGCTCGGTCGACTGAGGCCTCGCCCGAACGGGAAAATATCGCCCTGTCCCAGCGACATGCCGCCCAGCCCTTACCAGATCGCTTGCATCAGGCCACGCCACGCCGCAGGCTCGCGATAACCGATTAGGGAGGACCCGATGCGCATTTCTCTGACCGCAGCCCTCATGGCCGCGACCGCACTGCCCGTTTTCGCCGATACGATCGAAGCGCCCGCGAAAATCACCGCCGTCACGCTGTTCCCGCGCGGCGCGCAGGTCGTGCGGGAGGTTACGCTCACAGCGCCTGAGGGCACGCATGAGCTCTATGTGCCAGGCCTGCCCGCGGATACCGATATCCAGAGCCTCCGGATCGCGGGCGAGGGCGTCCGCGTGGGCGCAGTCAGTCTGATCTCGGGGCGCGCGCCCGCGCTCGATCCGGCGGGCTCTCCACAGGTGGAGGCCGCGCGCGCCGCGCTGAAGGCCGCACAGGAGACGCTGGCGGCACAGGAGGACGGGCTTGCCGCAATCCGCGCCAAGGCCCAGGCCGCGCGCGATCAGATCGCTTTCCTCAAGGGGGCCCAGCCCCAAGTCATCGACCCTGCGCAATTGCAGGCGCTTGCCGAGATGGTGGGCACGCAGATCCTCGCCGCGAGCGAGGCCGCGATCGCTGCCGAGGCCGAGGCCCGCAAGGCCGAGGCCGGGCTGGAGCCAGCGCAAGAGGCAGTCAAACAGGCACAGGCGGCGCTTGATGCGCTTCTGAACCCCGCCGAGGATCACGACGTGCTGCGCGCCACCGTGCAAGGCGCGGGCACGCTTACGATCACCACGTTTACCGGCGATGCGGGCTGGCAGCCCTCTTACGATCTGCGCCTAGATCGCGCGGCTGGCGCCGTGCAGATGGAGCGTTTCGTCTCCGTGCATCAGGCAAGCGGCGAGGATTGGCGCGGGGTGGATCTCACGCTTTCAACGGCGCGCCCCGGCGGGCAGGCCGAACCCGGCGAAGTCTATCCGCGCCTTGCCCGTATTGGCGATCCGATCGAAATCTCGCCCGCGCCCAAAACCTTCGCGCGCACCTCCGGTGCCGCCCCCGAGCCGGTTGCCGAAGCCATGTTGAGCGATCGCGCCGAGATGGAGATGCAGGGCGAAACGGTCACCTATCACTAC
>JACXUS010000462.1 GCA_014763785.1 Sphingomonadales bacterium
CTGCTCGCCGAGCTGCGGGGGAGCGGCGCGACGGCCCCCGGGGCACGGCCCCGGCCCGCGGATCGGCGCGCCCCGGGGTGCGGCATGGCGTGGCCCCGGCCTTGCGGCTCCGGGCGTGGCGTGGGTCCGGGGTGGCGTGGTTCCGTTGTGGCGTGGGTTTGAGGCGGCGCGGGGGCCGTGGTGGCGTGCGGCAGAGGGGGCCCGTCTTGTCCTGCGCGTCCCGCGGCGGGGCGCGTGGCAAGCCGCCCGGCGTCGCTCAGCCCGCCGCGACCAGCCGCGCGAGGTGGCAAAACTGCTCAAGGCTCACCCGCTCGGCGCGTTCGGTGGGCGGGATGCCGGCCTCGATCAGCATTTCCTCGATCCGCGGATGCACCCCCTTGAGCGAGGCGCGCAGCATCTTGCGCCGCTGGTTGAACCCGGCCGCCACGACCCGTTCCAGAACCTTGGCATCGGCCGGAAACCGCGGCTCGGGCAGGGCGCGCAGATGCACCACCGCGGAATGCACCTTGGGCGCGGGGGCGAAGGCTTCGGGCGGCAGGGTCATGACGATCCGCGCCTCGGCCCGCCATTGCGCCAGCAGCGCAAGCCGCCCGTAATGATTGCTGCCGGGCTTCGCCACGATCCGCTCGGCGACCTCCTTCTGGAACATGAGCGTCAGGCTCTCCCAGAACGGCGGCCAGTGCGGCGGCGTGAGCCAGCGCACCAGAAGCTCGGTGCCGACGTTATAGGGCAGGTTCGCCGCAATGCGGATCGGCGGCATCAGATGGGCGGTGACATCGACCGCCAGCGCATCGCCCTGAATGACCTCGAGCCGCTCGGGGTAATGCGCGGCGATCTCGGCCAGCGCGGGCAGGCAGCGCGCGTCCTTCTCGACCGCCAGCACCCGGCGCGCGCCCTCGGCCAGCAGGCCCCGGGTGAGGCCGCCGGGCCCGGGCCCGACCTCAAGCACATCATGGCCCGACAGATCCCCCGCCGCCCGCGCGATCTTGGCGGTGAGGTTCAGGTCCAGCAGGAAGTTCTGCCCGAGGCTCTTCTTCGCCACCAGATCATGGTCGCGGATCACATCGCGCAGGGGCGGCAGCCCGTCGATCGCAGCCATGGCGGCCCTTTCATCTTGCAAAAAATATCCCGCGGGGGTCCGGGGGCGCTGCCCCCGCACCCCCGGGATATTTAGGCACAGATGAAAGGGCAAGGGCAAAGGGCCGGATCAGGGGCGATCCATCGCGGCGGGCGGTTCAGCCGGGGCCTTGGCGTCGGTTGGGAGGGAGGGCTGCCTGGAGTTCATACTGCATGATGCTGCATGATGCACCAATGTCGGCTAGACAGTGTTACGAACAAATATTGGAGTATCATAGATGGGAGCCAAAGCTTGGTTTGCGGCGTATTTTGACGGCTCTGTTGCACAAATCCCGTGGGGGATTCATCTTGTGAATCCAGCGTGGTAGCTGGTCTGCATGAGCAGACCCACACCCCCGACCTACAAGACCAGG
>JACXUS010000463.1 GCA_014763785.1 Sphingomonadales bacterium
CTCGGCCAGCACGTCACGGCCAACGAGCAGACCCTCGTCAAGACGCGCGATGCCCCCAAAACCGAAGCGCCGTCCATGCGCGCGAGCCACCGCCGCCACGCGGTCGAGCGTTTCCATCCCACGCACCGCACCGATCCGGCAGGGCGTGCATTTTCCGCAGCTCTCGATGGCGCAGAACTCCATCGCGTAGCGGGCAAGCGCGAGCATATCCGCGCTCTCGTCGTGAACGACAAACCCGGCATGGCCCACCAGACCGCCCTGATCGGCAAATGCCTCGTAGCAAACACGCAGGTCGAAATCGTCCGGCCCGTGATAGGCGCCAAGCGGGCCGCCCACCTGCACCGCCTTGAACGGACGCCCCGAAGCGGTGCCGCCGCCGATCTCGTTGATTAGCGTCCCGAGCGTCATCCCGAAGGCGGTCTCGAACAGCCCGCCCTGTTTGACGTTGCCCGCGATCTGGATCGGGATCGTCCCGCGCGAACGGCCCAGCCCGAATTCGGCATAGGCCGCGCCCCCATGCGTCATGATCCACGGCACCGCCGCCAACGAGAGCACATTGTTCACCACGGTCGGTTTCCCGAACACCCCTTCGAGCGCGGGGAGCGGCGGCTTGGCGCGCACCATCCCGCGCTTGCCTTCGAGCGAATTGAGAAGCGAGGTTTCCTCGCCGCAAATATAGGCCCCCGCACCGACGCGAACCTCCAGATCGAAAGCGGGCCCCCGCCCCATCAGGCTGTCGCCGATGATCCCAGCCGACTGCGCCGCGTTGATCGCCGCAACCATCGTGCGGATCGCATGGGGGTATTCCGAACGGATATAGATAAATCCCTTGGTGGCCCCGACCGCGAGCCCGGCAATCGCCATGCCTTCGATCAGACAGAAGGGGTCGCCCTCCATCAGCATCCGGTCGGCGAACGAACCGCTATCGCCTTCATCCGCGTTGCAGACGATGTATTTCTGCGCGGCCTCGGCCCCCGCGACCGTCTTCCACTTGATGCCGGTGGGGAAGCCCGCGCCACCACGCCCGCGCAATCCGGAGGTCGTGACTTCCTCGACGGTCTTCTCGGCCCCGAGGTCCAGAGCACGGCGGAGCCCCCGCCAGCCCTCACCCGCCTCGTAATCGGCCAGCGAGAGCGGATCGGTCCGCCCGCAGCGCGCGAAGGTCAGGCGGGTCTGTTTTGCGAAGAAGGGGATGTCCTCGACCGGGCCGACGGCCGCGATCCGCTCGGCGATCATCCGGTCGTGCGGGGCCACGATCTGGCAGCCGCGGGCCTCCGGCTCCACGGCCCGGCCGCCGAGGTAGACCTTGTAGCCGTTGTCCGCCGGCGGGTTGTGGCTGGCGGTGACCATGACGCCCACCTCCGCCTCGAGGGCCCGCACCGCCCACGCCAGGACGGGGGTGGGCAGCGGCGCGGGCAGCAGCAGCGTGAAGCGCGAACCCTTGCCTGGCGCGCTCTCGACCTCGATCCGCCCGC
>JACXUS010000156.1 GCA_014763785.1 Sphingomonadales bacterium
GGAGGGTGCAGGTCGCGGTGCGGGTGACGCTAGGGCAAACGCCTTGCTGACATGAAACTCGCAAAACCTTGATTGGCAAAGACCATGGGCCCGTCTTAGGAAGAAGGCTCTGGGGGAAAGAGGTAGCATGACACGCGCGATCCTGAGCGCCGCGACAATCGGATGGCTGGCCGCCACCCTCTGCGCCCCGCAAGGCGCGGCGCTGGCGCAGGGCCTGCGCGCCGCGCCCGAGGCCGGTGCGGGCGCCTCCGCCACCCTGCCGGAACCGGGCGCGCAAGCGGGCGCGGGGCCAGTCACGGGAGCGGGCACGGGGTCAGCCGCGGGCGCGGCGCGCGTCGGCGGGGCCGTGGCCGGGATCGTCGGCGCCGCCAGCACGGTCGGCACGCAGGCCGAGGATCTGGGCGATCAGGTGATGCGCACCCTGAACGAGACGCTTGCCGCGGGCAAGGGCGGGGCGGAGCGCGCCGCACGCGCCGCGGTCGAGGGCACCGAGGCGCTGATGGCGCCCACCCCGCAAGAGGCACTGCCCCCCGATCCGATCATCGTCGAGCTGTTCACCTCGCAGGGCTGTTCGTCCTGCCCGCCCGCCGATGCGCTGCTGGCCGAACTGGCCCTGCGCAGCGATATCGTGCCGCTCGCGCTGCATGTCGATTACTGGGATTACCTCGGCTGGGCCGACCCCTTCGCGCAGCCCGCCTTCACCGCCCGGCAGAAGGCCTATGCCCGCGCCAAGGGCGAGCGGATGATCTATACCCCGCAGATGATGGTGGGCGGTGTCGAACCCGTGGTGGGCACCGATGCGGCCACGCTCGATCAGGTGATCGCCGCGCGCAAGGCGCTCAAGACCCCGGTGCGGATGCAGATCACCCATGCCGCGGGCGGGCAGGTTCAGATCGACCTCTCGGCCGAGCCGCCGCTGAAAGAGGGCACCGTGGTGCAGATCGTGCGCTATGCGCCGCAGGCCCGGGTCAAGATCCTGCGCGGCGAGAATGCCGGGCTGGAGATCGACTATGCCAATGTGGTCACCGCCTGGCATGCGATTGCCGAATGGGATGGCCGGACGCCCACGCTGATCGCGACCAAGATCGAGGGCGACCAACCCGCCGTGGTCATCGTGCAATCGGCGCGGCCGGGCAAGTCGGTGCCGCTGCCGGGGCCGATCGTCGCCGCGCGCAAGCTGCAATAAGAAGCTGATCTTTCAGAGATATTTCCAGCGCCGGTGGATCCAGAACCACTGATCCATATGGGCGCGGACCTTGGCTTCCAGCACATCGTTGAAGGCCTGCGTCATCGCCTCGGGGGGGCCGGGCGCGATTTCCGCCTCGACCTCGATGCGGAAGCTCAGGCCATCGGGCTGGCGCACGGCAAAGATCGGAATGAGCGGCACGTTGTATTTCAGCGCGATCTCGGCCGCCGACAGCGGCGTGCGCGCCAGCTTGCCAAAGAAGGTCAGCTCGGCGCCCGCGTGAAAATACTGATCCATGCCGAGCGCGAGAAACCCGCCCTCGCGCAGGAAGCGCAGCATCTGCGCCATGCCGCGCTTGTCGCGGGCGAAAAGCGGCCGGGCGATCCCTGAAATGGCCGAGACATATTGCGTGTTGAAGGCGCGGTTGTTCATCGGCCGGTAAAGCGCGCCGATCGGATAGCCCTGCGCCGCCAGCGCCCCGCGCCAGGCGTCGTAATTGCCGAAATGCGAGGCGGCCAGGATCGCGGGCTTGCCTGCGGATTTCAGCTCGGCCAGACGCGCGGCACCGGGGCCCGTCAGCGGCAGATCGCGGACGCGGGCGAGGAATTCGGGGCCGGAATAGATCTCGGCCAGCGCGCGGCCGATATTGTCGGGCACCGCGCGGGTGAGGCGCGCGACCTCCTCGGCGGGCAGCTCGGGGCAGGCCAGCGCCAGATTGTGCCGGATGCGCCGGTCAAAGCCGGTCAGGGCCGCCGCCCGCGCCGTCAAGCGCCCCGCCAGCGGCACGCGCCGCTCATAGGGCAGGCATTGCACGACCCGCATCAGCGCGACAAACAGCGCGGTCTGCAGGCGGTCGGTCAGGCTGGGGCGGGGATCGTCGGTGGCGCTCATGCAGGCGGGTCTGTCCGGGGTTGCGCGGCGCTCGCGCGCTCGCGTGCCCAGACATAAAGCCCCGCGGCCACGATCACAAGCGCACCGATCACCGTCCAGCGGTCGGGCCATTGCGCGAAGAAGAGGATGCCCCAGAGGCTGGAAAACACGAGCCCGAGATAGCCGAAGGGCGCCAGAACCGAGGCCTCGGCCCGGCTGAAGGCCAGGATCAAGAGGCCCTGACCCGCGGTGCCCAAAAGCCCCAGCGCCAGAAACACCGGCAGATCGGCGAGCGCCAGCGGGCTCCAGACGAAGGGCAGGGCGAGCGTCGAGAGCGCGCCGCCCACAAAGGCCGACCACAGCATCGAGGTGGCAAGCCCGTCGGTCCGCACAACGCGGGTCAGGAGCGCCCCCGCCGCATAGGAAAACGCCGCCGCCAGCGCGAACAGCGCCGCCGGATCGACCACGCCCGCGCCGATCATCCGGTCGGGCCGCAGGATGATCATCGCGCCGAGAAAGGCCACCGCAATGCCAATGAGCCGCCGCGGCCCGAGCCGCTCACCCAGAAACAGCGCGGCGCCAAGCGAGATCAGCACCGGGTTCAAATCGGTCAGCGCCGCCGCCTGCGCAAGGCCGATCTCGCGGATCGCGGCGAAGAACAGGATCACCGTCGCCAGCTGCGAGAGCGCGCGCACCAGCTGCACGCCGGGCTGGGTCGAGCGGATCAGCCGCGGCACGCGGGCGCGAAAGATCAGCACCAGAACCGCGGCATTGACCATGAACCGCGCCCAGACCACCTGCACCGGGTGATAGCTGCCGCCCAGATATTTCGCGACCGCATCCATCAGCGTGAACAGAACGAGCGCGCCGACCAGCAGCGCGATCCCCGCACCGGCCCCCGCAACGACAGAGGGGGCCGCAGCCGGCCCCCCTTCGATGATCTGACGGGTCTTCGGCCCGCTCACAGCAGGCTCTTGACCTTCTCGGCCACGGCTTCGGGGGTGATCCCGAATTCGGCATAGAGCCGCTCGGCCGGGGCCGAGGCGCCAAAGCCCTCCATGCCGACGAAGCCCGCCTTCTTCTCGGTCCCGCGCTCGCCCAGAAGCCAGCGATCCCAGGGCTGGCGCACCGCGGCCTCGACCGCCACGCGCACAGCACCAGGCGGCAGGATCTTGCGGCGATAGGCTTCGTCCTGCGCGGCGAAGAGCTCCATGCAGGGCATCGACACGACCCGCGTGCCGATCGCCTGCGCCTGCAGGATATCGCGGGCCTTCAGCGCGATCTCGACCTCCGACCCGGTGGCCATCAGGATCGCCTGACGCTTGCCGGCGGCTTCCTCGATGACATAGGCGCCCTTGGCGGTCAGGTTCGTGTTGGTATGGGCCTTGCGCAGGGTCGGCAGGTTCTGACGGCTCAGCGCCAGCACCGAAGGCGTCTTTTCGGACGACAGCGCCAGCTCCCAGGCCTCGGCGGTCTCGATCACATCGGCCGGGCGGAAGGTCCAGGTGTTCGGCGTCGCGCGGCAGATCGCCAGATGCTCGACCGGCTGGTGGGTCGGGCCATCCTCGCCCAGACCGATGCTGTCATGCGTCATCACATAGACGGCCGGCACCCCCATCAGCGCCGACAGACGCATCGCCCCGCGCGCGTAATCGGTGAAGCAGAAGAAGGTCCCGCCATAGGGGCGCACGCCGCCGTGCAGGTAAAGCCCGTTCATCGCCGCCGCCATGCCGTGCTCGCGGATGCCGTAACGGATATAGCGGCCCTTGCGGTTGTCAGGCATGAAGTCGCTGATATCGCTGGTCTTCGTCAGGTTCGAGCCGGTCAGGTCGGCCGAGCCGCCGATGGTTTCCGGGATCACCGGGTTGACCGCAGCCAGCACCATTTCGCTTGCCTTGCGGGTCGCAACCTTGGGCGCGGCCTCGGAATTGGCCTTCTTGAAGGCGCGGATCGCCTGACCCAGTTTCTTCGAGACCCCGCGCGCCATCTGACGCTCGAACTCGGCCTTCTTGGCGGGGCTCAGCGCCTCGAGACGCGCGGTCCAGTCGGCGCGCTCGGCGGCGCCACGGCTGCCGATCGCTTCCCAGGCGGATTTGATCTCGGCCGGGATCTCGAAGGGGCCGTGGTCCCAGCCATAGACGGCGCGGGTCGCGGCGATCTCGGCATCGCCCAAGGGCGCGCCATGGACCGAATAGCTGTCGGCCTTGTTGGGCGAGCCGAAGCCGATGATCGTCTTGCAATCGACCAGAACCGGGCGTTTCGCCGCCTTCGCCGCGGTCAGCGCGCGGTCGATATCGGCCGGGTCGTGGCCGTCACAGGCGATCACATCCCAGCCCGAGGCGGCAAAGCGGCCGTGCTGGTCGGTGATATCGGCGACCGTCACGCGGCCGTCGATGGTGATGTTGTTGTTGTCCCAGAGCACGATCAGGTTGTCGAGTTCCTGCTTGCCCGCAAGGCCGATCGCCTCCTGGCTGATGCCCTCCATCAGGCAGCCGTCGCCCGCGATCACCCAGATCTTGTGATCGACGACCTTGGCGCCAAACCGCGCCTTCATCGACTTTTCTGCGATCGCCATGCCGACCGCGGTCGAGATGCCTTGGCCGAGCGGGCCGGTGGTGGTCTCGACGCCCTCCAGGTGGCCATATTCCGGGTGCCCCGCCATGCGCGAGCCCCATTGGCGGAAGGCTTTCACCTGATCGAGCGTCGCCTGTTCATAGCCGGTCAGATGCAGCAGTGCATAGAGCAGCATCGAGCCATGGCCCGCCGACAGGATGAAGCGGTCGCGGTCGGCCCACATCGGGGCCTTGGCGTCGAATTTCAGGTGGTTGCGAAAGAGCACCGTCGCCACATCGGCCATGCCCATCGGCATGCCGGGGTGACCCGAATTCGCGGCCTGCACCGCATCCATGGCCAGCGCGCGGATGGCGGTGGCAAGTTTCCAATGCTCGGGGTTGGCGGCGCGGAGCGTGGCGATATCCAAGGGGCGGATCCTTCTCGGCTTGCGGCTGATGGCGTTAACGTGCGCCCCTGATAGCAGGGATCGGGGCAAGATCAAGGATCGCATCGGGCGTGATCGCGCGCATTCTGCGGGGCCTCGCGCAAGTGCTTGATGCAAAAGGGTGGGCTTGGCTGCGGCTTGATGTTTAAATCGGCCCAACGGGGGCGGGCGCGATTCGTCCGGGACGCGGCTGACCGCGCGATCCCCGATGCAGAAACGGAGAGGGCATGACCGATATTGCCGAACTGGAACGGCGGATTGCCTTCGCGCTCGAACGGATCGGGCGCGGGGTCGATCAGCTCGTGCTCGACCGCGGGAATGCGCGCGAGGCGGCGGCCGAGGCGGCGGCGGCGGGTGCGGCCGTGGTTGACGGCGCGCCCACGGATGAGCTGGCCGATGATCTCGCGCCCGCAGGTGCCACCGAGGCGGCCCTGGCCGAGCTCGCCGAGGCTGAGGCTGCGGCTGCGGCGGAGGCGGAGGCTGCGCATCTGGCCCGCATCGCCGAGCTGACCGAGGCGCTGGAGGGCGAACGCGCCGCCTCGGCGCAGCTGGCCGAGCGGGTCCGCGCGATCCGCGAGAAACAGGAAACGACGCTCGCCACGATGGAGCGCCGTCTGGCCGAGGCGCTTGGCGCGCAACAGGCCTCGCTGACCGAGGTCGCGCGGCTGCGCCGGGCCAATGCCGATCTGATGGCCAGCAATCAGGCGCTGCTGGAGGCGGGCGGGGATCTCGCGCCGCATCTGGTCAATGGCGCGATGCGCGCCGAGCTCGAGGCCCTGCGCGCCGCGCGCGCGGCCGAGGCGCGCGAGCTCGATGAGATCATCGACGGGATCGAGCCGCTTCTGGCCACCAAGGGCCTTGGCCGCGTGACGGAGGGGGACCACCATGCCTGAGGTGCGCATCAAGATCGGCGGGCGCGATTTCGAGGTCGCCTGCCAGCAGGGTGAGGAGCATTTCCTGCGCACGGCCGCGGCGATGCTCGATGCCGAAGCCAGCCTGCTGATCGACCAGATCGGCCGGATGCCGGAGCTGCGGATGCTGTTGATGGCCGGGCTGATGCTGGCGGACAAGACCGCGGGGATGGAGGATCAGCTGCGGCTGGCGCGCGCCGAGGTGGCCGAGCTGAAAGTGGCGCTCGAGGCGATGCAGGCCAATCCGCCGCGCGTCGAGGTGCCGGTGATCCCCGCCGAGGTGGGCGACACTTTGGCCGAGATCGCCGCGCGCGCCGAGGCGCTGGCCGACCGGGTGGAAGAGGCGCTGTGAGCGGCGCGGGCCGGGCGTGGCGCGGGCTCTGGGCGGCGGCGCTGCTCGCCGCGGCCGGGGTCGCGCCCGCGCTGGCCGATGAGGTCGATGCCACGCCGCTCAGCTATCTGTGCGACATGGGCGCGCGGCTCGATCTGGCGCTCGATCCGCGGGGCCAGCAGCTCTTTGGCCAGATCCAGGGCCGCCCGGTCCTGATGCCGCAGGCGCCTGCCGCCTCGGGCGCGCGCTATATCGAAGCGGCCGAGGGCGAGCGCGGCGGGCGCTATGAGCTCTGGACCAAGGGCGATGAGGCGATGCTGAGCTGGGTCACCGAAGGCGAGAGCGTCCCGCTGTTGAAAGATTGCCGCCTGCAGAAGT
>JACXUS010000157.1 GCA_014763785.1 Sphingomonadales bacterium
GGGCATGTGGGGCGGGCGCTCGTCGATGTGCTGAGCCCCCTGCCGGGGCTTGCGATCCATTGGGCCGATACCGGGTCGGAGCGATTTCCCGAAACCGTCGCGTCGGGCGTCACGACGCTGATCGCCGAAAACCCCGCCGATCTGGTGCCGCTCGCGCCGCCCGAGGCGCGCCATCTGATCCTGACCTATTCCCATGCGCTCGATCTGGAGCTGTGCCACCGGCTGCTGGGCCATGGTTTCGCCGCCTGCGGGTTGATCGGATCGGCGACGAAATGGGCGCGGTTTCGCAACCGGCTGCGCAATCTGGGGCATAGTGATGCCCAAATTTCGCGCATTGCCTGTCCGATAGGCGATCCGACGCTTGGGAAGCATCCGCAGGCCATTGCGATTGGGGTCGCGGCCGCGCTACTGAGGGAAACGAGCGCCGCGGCCACCAAGGCCACAGACCAAGAAGGACGCGCCGGGTGACGGGGACAATGCTGCTGGACATCGTGGGGCTGCGCAAAGCCTATCCCGGGGTTGTGGCCAATGACGACGTGGGCTTTGCCGTCGCCCCGGGCGAGGTGCATGCGCTTTTGGGCGAGAATGGCGCGGGCAAATCGACGCTTGTGAAGATGATCTATGGGCTTGTGAAGCCCGATGCGGGCACGATGCGGCTGATGGGGCAGCCCTATGAGCCGGCCGAGCCGCGCGCCGCACGCGCCGCGGGTGTGGCGATGGTGTTCCAGCATTTCTCGCTCTTCGAGGCGCTGAGCGTGGCCGAAAACGTCGCGCTGGGCATGGAAAGCCCGCCGCCGATGCGCGATCTGGCGCGCCGGATCCGCGAGATTTCAACGACTTACGGACTGCCGCTGGACCCTGCGCGCACGGTGGGCGATCTGTCGGCGGGCGAGCGCCAGCGGGTCGAGATTATTCGCTGCCTGTTGCAGGACCCCAAACTGCTGATCATGGACGAGCCGACCAGCGTGCTCACCCCGCAAGAGGTGGAGATCCTGTTCCACACCCTGCGCAAGCTCGCGGCCGAGGGCACCGCGATCCTCTATATCAGCCACAAGCTCGAGGAAATCCGCGCGCTCTGCGACAGCGCGACGATCCTGCGTGGCGGCAAGGTGGTGGGCAGCTGTATCCCGCGCGAGAAAACCGCGCGGGAGCTCGCCGAGATGATGGTGGGCGGCGAATTTGCCGCGACCGACCGCGCCGGGCGCAGCCTTGGCGCGCCGGTGCTGGAGGTGCGCGCCCTCAGCTTGGCCCCGATGTCGCAATTCGGCCCGGCGCTGCGCGAGGTCAGCCTGACGCTGCGCGCGGGCGAGGTGCTGGGGATCGGCGGGGTTGCGGGCAACGGACAGGAAGAGCTGCTCGCGACGCTGGCGGGCGAGCGCCCCTCGGCGCCGGGGACGGTCATTCTGAAAGGCGCCGAGGTCGCGCATCTGGGCCCGAACGAGCGCCGCGCGATGGGCCTGCTGTCGGCGCCCGAGGAACGGCTGGGCCACGCCGCCGTGCCCGCGATGAGCCTGACCGAAAACACGCTGCTGACCGGCACGATCCGCCGCCCGCTGATCCGTCAGGGCTTCATCGACATGGGCGCGGCAAAGAGTTTTGCCGAGGAGATCATCACCGCCTTCGACGTGCGTACGCCGGGGGCCCATGTGGCGGCGCGGGCGCTCTCGGGCGGCAACCTGCAGAAATATGTGATCGGGCGCGAGGTGCTGCAGGCGCCCGATGTGCTGATCGTGAACCAGCCGACCTGGGGCGTCGATGCGGCGGCGGCGGCGGCGATCCGTCAGGCGCTCTTGGATCTGGCCGCGAAGGGCGCGGGGGTGATCGTGATCAGTCAGGACCTCGACGAGCTGATGGAGATCGCCGACAATTTCTGCGCGCTCTACGAGGGGCGGCTCAGCGCGCCGCGCCCGACCGAGGGGCTGACCCTCGAGGAAATCGGGCTGATGCTGGGCGGCGCGCATGGCATGACCGATGTGCTGGCAAAGGAGGCCGCGCGATGATCGTGCTGATCAAACGCCCCACACCCTCGCGGTTCTGGGCCTATACCACGCCCCTACTTGCGGTGCTGGCGACAATGATCGCCGGGGGGCTTTTGTTCGCGGCGCTGGGAAAAAACCCGGTCGAGGCGATCAAGGTGATCTTCTGGGACCCGCTTTTTGGCGCGAATGCCGCCTATTTCCGCAGCCAGCTTCTGGTCAAGGCCGCGCCCCTGATCCTGATCGCGGCGGGTCTGGCGGTGGGCTTTCGCGCGGGGATCTGGAACATCGGCGCCGAGGGGCAATATATCATCGGCGCGCTTTGCGGGGCCTCGGTGGCGCTGGCGGCCTATCCGGCCGAGAGCGCGTGGCTCTTCCCCGCGATGGTGGTGGCGGGCCTGCTCGGCGGCTTTCTCTGGGGGATGATCCCGGCCGCGCTGCGGGTGGTGTTTGGCACCTCGGAGATCCTCGTCTCGCTGATGCTGGTCTATGTGGCACAGAACCTTCTGGCCTATGCGGCCTTCGGTCCGCTGAAGAACCCGCAGGGTTATGGCTTCCCCGGCTCGCGCAACCTGCAGCAATATCCCAGCGCCCATAACCCCGAGCTGATCGCGGGCACCGGCGCGCATTGGGGGGTGGTCGCGGCGCTGATCGCGGTGATCGGCGCCTATGTGCTGATGCACCGCCATATCGCGGGCTTCCGCATCCGCGTCGCGGGCGAGGCGCCACGGGCCGCGCGGTTTGCGGGCGTAGTGCCCGCGCGACTGGTGGTGACCTGTCTGGGCCTCTCGGGGGCGCTGGCGGGGCTGGCCGGTCTTTTCGAGGTCTCGGGCCCGAACGGGCAGATCACCGACAGCTTCAACGCGGGCTATGGCTTCACCGCGATCATCGTGGCGTTTCTGGGCCGGTTGCACCCGCTTGGCATCCTGCTGGCGGGGCTTTTGATGGCGCTGACCTATATCGGCGGCGACATGGCGCAGCTGATGCTGGGCCTGCCCGCGGCGGCGATTCAGGTTTTCCAAGGGATGTTGCTGTTTTTCCTCTTGGGCTTCGATCTGCTCACCAATTACCGTATCCGCATGACAGGAGCGCACGCATGATCCTTGGCGGCATCGACATCATCGTTCTGAGCGCGACGCTGATGGCGGCCTCGACGCCGGTCCTGCTGGCGGCGACGGGCGAACTGATCGCGGAAAAGGCGGGGGTGCTGAACCTTGGGGTCGAGGGGATGATGATCATGGGCGCGGTGGGCGGCTTTGCGGCGGCCACCGTGACCGGCAGCCCGGTGCTGGGCTTTGTCGGCGGGGCGCTGGCCGGCGCGGTGCTGGCGATGGTCTTTGCCGTGCTGACGCAGGTCTTCCTGTCGAACCAGACCGCGACCGGCCTTGCGCTGACGCTGTTCGGTCTGGGCCTGAGCGCGCTGATCGGCAAGGGCTATGAGGGGGTGCGCCCGCCGCCCACGCCGAAGCTGGATCTGGGGCCGCTGGCCGATATTCCGGTGCTGGGGCCGGTTCTGTTTTCGCATGACTGGGTGGTCTATGCCTCGTTGGCGCTGGTGGCGGGGACCTGGGTCTTCCTGCGGCGCAGCCGCGCCGGGCTGATCCTGCGCGCGGTGGGCGAAAGCCATGACGCGGCGCATGCGCTGGGATACCGCGTGATCGCGGTGCGCATCGCGGCGCTGGCCTTTGGCGGGGCGATGGCGGGGTTCGGCGGCGCTTACCTGTCCCTCGTGCGGGTGCCGCAATGGACCGAGGGCATGACCGCGGGCGCGGGCTGGATCGCGCTCGCCATCGTCGTCTTTGCCAGCTGGCGCCCCGAGCGGGTGCTGATCGGCGCCTATCTGTTCGGCGGCATCTCGGCGCTGCAATTGCAGCTGCAGGCGGCGGGCTATGCGATCCCGGTGCATCTGCTGTCGATGGCGCCCTATGTGCTGACGATCGTCGTTCTGGTTCTTCTGTCGGCCCTGCATCGCCATGGCGCGCAAGCCGCGCCCGCCGATCTGGGCCGGTCCTTCCACGCCGCGCGCTGACCGCGCCGGGCCATCCCTCCGGGCGCCAGCGCCCGCAACCCAACCCGGGCGCATGCGCCCTCAACCACGGGGAGTTCCCATGAACCGCAGAAGCTTTCTGACCACCACCGCCGCGACCGCGGTCGTCGCCGCCGCCGGCCTGCCCGCGCGCGCCGCCGACCCGCTCAAGGTGGGCTTCATCTATGTCGGCCCGGTGGGCGACATGGGCTGGTCCTATCAGCACGATCAGGGCCGTCAGGCGATCGACAAGGAATATGGCGACAAGGTCGTGACCTCGTTCATCGAATCGGTCCCCGAGGGCCCGGACGCCGAACGCGCGCTGACCCAGCTGGCGCTGGAAGGCAACACGCTGATCTTCGCGACCTCGTTTGGCTATATGGATGCGGTGATGAATGTCGCCGCCAAATTCCCGAATGTGAAATTCGAGCACGCCACCGGCTACAAGCGCGCCGACAACGTCTCGACCTATGATGCGCGCTTCTACGAGGGCCGCGCGATTCAGGGCACCATCGCGGGCCGCATGACCAAGACGAACAAGATCGGCTATATCGGCTCCTTCCCGATCCCCGAGGTCGTCCAAGGCATCAACGCCGCCTATATCCACGCCAAGAAGGTCAACCCCGACGTCGAGATGAAGGTGGTCTGGGCCTATACCTGGTTCGACCCGGCGAAAGAGGCCGATGCCGCCGCCGCGCTTATCGCCGAGGGCTGCGATTTCGTGCTGCAGCACACCGATTCCACCGCGCCGCAGGCCAAGGCGCAGGAGGCGGGCAACGTCTATACCTTCGGTCAGGCCTCCGACATGCCGGCCTTCGCGCCGAAACCGCGCGTCAGCTCGACCATCGACCACTGGGACCCCTACTATATCGCCCGCGTCGGCGCGATGCTGGACGGGACCTGGGCCTCGCAGGCGACCTGGGGCGGGATCGGCACGGGCATGGTCGGCATCGGCGAGATCACCTCGGAAGTCCCCGAAGAGGTCAAGGCCGAGGCGCTCGCGCTCAAGGACAAGATCGCCTCGGGCGAATATCACCCCTTCACCGGCCCGCTGAACAAGCAGGACGGCTCGGTCTGGCTGGCCGAGGGTGCGACGCCCGAGGATGGCGATCTGGCGGGCATGGCCTTCTATGTCGAGGGCATCACGGCTGAGCTGCCGAAATAAGGCCTGCGGGCTGAACAAACGAAGGGCGGGCCCTCGGGTCCGCCCTTTTTCATTGGGCGGAACGCATTTGACCCAGATCAGGGACCTTGACAGGGAGCGAAGACATATTCACGCATGTGAATACAAACCGTCCGCACCCGATTCCCGGTCAGCAGACGGATCAGGGAGGAAAACATGGCTCATATCGTGGTTCTGGGCGCGGGCTTAGGCGGCGCCATCATGGCCTATGAATTGCGCGACACCGTGCGCAAGGACGACAAGATCACCGTCATCACCAAGGATCCGACGTATCACTTCGTGCCGTCGAACCCTTGGGTTGCGGTGGGTTGGCGCGATCGCAAGGATATCACCGTCGATCTGGAACCGACGATGAAGCGCAAGGGGATCGACTTCATCCCGGTCGCCGCGGCGAAACTGCACGCGGCCGAAAACCGGGTCGAGCTGGTGGATGGGCGCTCGGTCGATTACGATTACATCGTGATCGCGACCGGGCCCGAACTGGCCTTCGACGAGATCGAGGGCTTCGGCCCCGAAGGCTATACCCAGTCGATCTGCCATGTGGACCATGCCGAGGCCGCGCGCGAGGCCTTCGAGGCGTTTTGCAAGAATCCGGGGCCGATCATCATCGGCGCGGTTCAGGGCGCGAGCTGCTATGGCCCGGCCTATGAATTCACCTTCATCCTCGATACCGCGCTGCGCCGCCTGAAGATCCGCGATCAGGTGCCGATGACCTTCATCACCTCGGAGCCCTATGTCGGGCATCTGGGGCTGGACGGTGTGGGCGATACCAAGGGCCTGCTCGAATCGAACATGCGCGACAAGCACATCAAATGGATGACCTCCTGCCGGGTGCAAAAGGTCGAAGACGGCAAGATGGTCGTCGAGGAAATCGCCGATGACGGCTCGGTCAAGGCGGTCAAGGAAATGCCCTTCGGCTATGCGATGATGCTGCCCGCCTTCCGCGGGATTCCGGCGGTGTCGGGGATCGAGGGTCTGTCGAACCCCCGTGGCTTCACCATCGTCGATAAATTCCAGCGCAACCCGACCTATCCGAATGTCTTCGCGGTGGGCGTCTGCGTGGCGATCCCGCCGATGGGCGGCACCCCGGTGCCGGTGGGCGTGCCGAAAACCGGCTTCATGATCGAAAGCATGGTGACCGCCACCGCCCATAACATCGGCAATCTGGTGCGCGGCAAGGACCCCGACGAGGTCGGCACCTGGAACGCGGTCTGTCTGGCCGATTTCGGCGATCAGGGCATCGCCTTCGTGGCCCAGCCGCAGATCCCGCCGCGCAACGTGAACTGGTCGAGCCAAGGTAAATGGGTGCATTGGGCCAAGGAGGGGTTCGAGCGCTATTTCATGCACAAGCTGCGCAAGGGCACCTCGGAGACCTTCTACGAGAAATTCGCGATGAAGATGCTCGGCATCGACAAGCTCAAGGCGACCAAGAAGGGATAACCCCGCAGGAGGCGGGCGCCGCCTCCTGCGGGGTTATCCCTTCTTGGT
>JACXUS010000158.1 GCA_014763785.1 Sphingomonadales bacterium
CCCGCGACGCGCTATCCTCGCGCCATGATCAAAGCCCTGCTTGGCCTGCTGGCCGCCCCCGACCCCGCACCGCTGACCGCTGACGATGCCGAACTGGCGCTGGCGGCGCTGTTGGTGCGGCTGGCGCGGGCCGATGACCACTATGAAGAGGCCGAGAAGATCCGCATCGAGCGGGTTCTGGCGCGTCGCGGCGGGCTGGGTCACGCCGAGGCACGCGAGCTGCGCGAAGAGGCCGAAGAGATCGAGGCCGAGGCCCCCGATACCGTGCGCTTCACCCGCGCGCTGAAGGACAAGATCGCCTATGAGGACCGGATCGGCGTGATCGAGGCGCTGTGGGAGGTCGCGCTGGCCGATGACAGCCGCGCCGCGGCCGAGGATGCGCTGATCCGTCTGGCCGCCAACCTGCTGGGCGTCAACGACCGCGATTCGGCGCTGGCGCGGCAGCGGGTCGCCCGCCAAAACGGCTGATCCCTTCGTGGCGAGTGCCCATTTTGGCGACGCCTGCCTGCCTTTTTGGCTAGTCCCCTAGCGTCACCCGTCATTGTCCCGTTGCAATCGCCCGCGAAATCGCGCCAGATTTGACCCACCGGACAAGAGAAGCCAAGTGACCGATCCCGTGACCGATCCCGCGCCCGTCATCGAAATTCGCGACCTGCACAAGGCCTATGGCGCGCTCGAAGTGCTCAAGGGCGTGTCGATCCGGGCGGCCCGAGGTCAGGTGATCTCGCTGATCGGCTCCTCGGGTTCCGGGAAATCCACGCTTTTGCGCTGCTGCAACCTGCTCGAGGACAGCCAGTCGGGCGATGTCCTGTTTCAGGGCGAGGCGGTGACATGGGCCGGGGCCGGGCTGCGCCGCCACCCCGCCGACCGCGCGCAGGTCACGCGGTTCCGCACCAACCTTGCGATGGTGTTCCAGCAGTTCAACCTGTGGTCGCATATGTCGATCCTGCAAAACGTGATGGAGGCGCCGGTGACGGTGCTCGGGCGCGATCCGAAAGAGGTCGAGCCGCTGGCGCGCGCGCTTCTGGCCAAGGTCGGCATCGGCGACAAATGCGATGCCTGGCCCGCGCAGCTCTCGGGCGGGCAGCAACAGCGCGCCGCGATTGCCCGCGCGCTCTGCATGCAGCCCGAGGCGCTGTTGTTCGACGAGCCGACCTCGGCACTCGACCCCGAATTGCAACAGGAAGTGGTCAAGGTGATCAAGGATCTGGCGGGCGAACACCGCACGATGATCCTTGTGACGCATGACATGCGGCTGACGGCCGATGTTTCGGACCATGTCGTCTTCCTGCATCAGGGCCGCATCGAGGAAGAGGGCCCGCCCGAGGCGCTGTTCGGCGCGCCGAAATCAGAACGCCTGCAACAATTCCTGTCGGCCAGCGCGCCAGCCTGAACCGTCAACAAAATCAACAAGTCCACACAGGGGAACAAGATGAAGAAGCTGATCCTGACCGTCGCCGCGCTTGCGCTGAGCACCGGCTTTGCCATGGCCGATACCGTGCGCATGGGCACCGAGGGCGCCTACCCTCCCTATAACTTCATCAACGACAAGGGCGAGGTCGACGGCTTCGAGCGCGAGCTGGGCGATACGCTGTGCACCAAGGCCGGGCTGACCTGCGAATGGGTCACCAATGAATGGGACAGCATCATCCCGAACCTGCTCTCGGGCAACTATGACACGATCATCGCCGGGATGAGCATCACCGACGAGCGCAAGGAAACCATCGACTTCACCCAGAACTATTACCCGCCGGCGGCCTCGGCCTATGCGGCGCTGTCGGAGGGTGCGGACCTCAAGGGTGTGATCGCCGCGCAGGTCGGCACGATTCAGGCCGATTACGTCGCCAAATCGGGCGCGACGCTGCTGGAATTCGCAACCCTCGACGACACCATCGCCGCGGTGAAGAACGGCGAGGCCGATGCGGTCTTTGCCGACAAGGATGCGCTGGCGCCCTTCGTCACCGAGGGCGGCGATCTGAAATGGGAAGGCGATGACGTGCCGCTGGGCGGTGGCATCGGCATCGGCCTGCGCAAGTCGGACACCGAGCTGAAGGGCAAGTTCGACGCCGTGATCACCGAGATGAAGGCCGATGGCAGCCTGAACGCGCTGATCGTCAAGTGGTTCGGCGACGACGCCGCGACCTTCTGAGCGAAAGGCCCTCGGCGGGCGGCCTGACCCTTTGCGGGGCGGGCCATCCGCCGCGGGCAGAGCCCCATGTTCGCAAGCTGCGCCGATCCCAAGACGCTAGAGGGCCTCGCCTGGCTGATGTGCTACCTGACCTCGGGCAAGCACATGCTGTTCTATGGCTCGTTCCTTGTGGTGCTGGCGCTGATGCTGATCGTGGCGCCCGTCGCGCTGGCCTTCGGCTTTGGCGGGGCGCTGGCGGCGCGCAGCCCGTTCGCGCCGCTCCGGTGGTTCGGCAAGGGCTATACCGCGATGGTGCGCGGCGTGCCCGATATCATCTTCTTCCTCTTCGTGCCGGTGGCGATGGATCAGGGCCTCGAATGGCTGCGCCATCTGTGGACATGCCCGCCGACCGGGGAACCGGTCTGGTCGAATGGCGAATTCAACGTCTGCGCCGCGGCCAAGATCCCGCTGTCCACCACGCCGCAAATCTGGCACGAGGTCTACGGCTTCGCGCTGGCCGTCATCGCCTTTGCCGTGGTCTTCGGTGCCTTTGCGGCCAATGTGCTTTACGGCGCGATGAACGCCGTGCCGCGCGCGCAGCTGGAGACCGCCGAGGCCTATGGCATGAGCCCCGCGCAGGTGCGCCGGCGCATCCTGATCCCGCAGATGTGGACCTATGCGCTGCCGGGGCTGTCGAACCTGTGGCTGATCCTGATCAAGGCGACGCCCTTGCTGTTCCTTCTGGGGGTCGAGGATATCGTCTATTGGGCGCGCGAACTGGGGTCCACCAAATCGGCGATCTATGACTATCCGCACCCCGATTGGCGCGTGTGGTATTTCCTTGCGCTGCTGGTCTATTACCTCGGCATGACGCGGATCTCCGAACTCCTGCTCGGGCGGCTCAGCGCGCGGCTGTCGCGCGGTCAGGCGACGATGGCGGGCGAAGCGATGCGAAAGGCGGGCGCATGAGCTGCCTCGACATCATCGCCGATTATGGGCTGCGCTCGCTCGGCATTGGCGAGCGGGTGCTGCCGCGGGGCGATATCACGCTCTGCCATCAGTTCACGCTGATCGGCTCGGGGCTGATCTGGAACCTCTATTTCGGCCTGCTGGCGCTGGCGCTGGGCTTTGTCTTTGCGACCGCGCTCGCGCTTGCCAAGGCCGCGGGCAACCCCTGGCTGCGCAAACCCGCGGAATGGTTCATCTTCCTCTTCCGCGGCTCGCCTTTGTTCATCCAGTTCTTTCTGGCCTATGAGGCGCTGGTGCTCCTGCCGAAATCCGGCATCCCGGTCTTTGGCATCACGATCGAGACCGCCTGGACCACCAAGGCCTGGGCCGGGGCGCTGTTCGTTTTGTTCCTGAACACCTCGGCCTATTCGGCGGAGATCTTCTATGGCGCGCTGCGCGCCGTGCCCAAGGGCGATATCGAGGCGGCAGAGGCCTATGGCTTCACCGGCTGGAAGAAATTCCGCCGCATCCTGTGGCCGACCACGCTGCGGCTGGCCTGGCCCGCCTATACGAACGAGGCGATCTTTCTCTTCCACGCCACGACGCTTGTCTATTTTTCGGGCTTCCCGGCGTTCCAGCAACGCGGCGACGCGCTCTATTACGCGAAGTTCTTCGCGGACAAGACCTTCAATCCCTTCATCCCCTATCCGATCGCGGCCTTCTATTTCGTCTGCCTGACGTTGGCCCTGATCGGGCTTTTCGGGGTGATCAACCGCCGCCTGAACCGGCATCTGCCGGGGCAATCCCGCCCCAAGCTGAGGATCAGGCCGCAAATCATCAGGTGAGGACATGGACTGGCTGAAGGAACACCCCGAGGTGCGCACCATTCGCGTGGCAGCGGCCGATCTGAACGGGGTGGCACGGGGTAAGCGCATACCCGCACGTTTTGCAAACAAGGTCTTTACCGAGGGGACGCGGTTTCCCTTCTCGGTGATGAACCTCGACATCTGGGGCGAGGATATCGAGGACAGCCCGCTGGTCTTCGAGACTGGCGATTGCGATGGGCTGTTGATGCCGACCGAGCGCGGCTTCCTGCCGATGCCGTGGCTGGGCTCGCCGACCGCCCTTCTGCCGATCTGGATGTTCCATATGGACGGCCGCCCTTATGCGGGCGATCCGCGGCAGGCGCTGGCGCGGGTCGTGGACCGCTACACCGCCGCAGGCCTCTCGGCGGTGGTCGCGACGGAACTCGAATTCTTCCTGATCGACGATAGCGGCAAGACGCTGCGGGTGCCGCCCTCGCCCCGCTCGGGCAAGCGCCGCACCGGGGGCGAGATCCTCAGCTTGCGCGCGCTCGATGCCTTTGACGGCTTCTTCACCGCGCTTTATGACGCCTGCGAGGCGATGGATATCCCCGCCGATACCGCGATTTCCGAGGCTGGCCCGGGCCAGTTCGAGATCAACCTGATGCATCAGGCCGATCCGCTGAAGGCCGCCGATGACACTTGGCTCTTCAAGATGCTGGTCAAGGGCCTCGCCCGCAGCCACGGCTTTGCCGCGAGCTTCATGGCCAAGCCCTATGACATCTGGTCGGGCAACGGGATGCACACGCATTTCTCGATCCTCGACGCGCAGGGCAAGAATATCTTCAACGACGGCAGCCCCAAGGGCTCGGACGCGCTGCGCCATGCGGTCGGCGGCTGCCTCGAGGCGCTGCCGGGATCGACGCTGATCTTCGCGCCGCATGAAAACAGCTATGATCGCCTCGTGCCCAATGCTCATGCGCCGACCGGCATCGGCTGGGCCTATGAGAACCGCACCGCGGCCCTGCGCATCCCGGCCTCGGGGCCCGCGGCGCGGCGGATCGAGCATCGCGTGGCGGGGGGCGACGTGAACCCCTATCTGATGATCGCCGCCATTCTGGGCGCGGCGCTGAACGGGATCGAGGACAAGATCGACCCGGGCGATCCGATCATCGGCAACGCCTATGCGCAGGGGCTGCCGCAGCTGCCCGCAACCTGGAACATGGCGCTGCATGCCTTCGAGACCAGCCCGCAGATCGCGCGCATCTTCGATCCGGAACTGGTCGGCAACTTCCTGATGACCAAGCGGCAGGAGATCCACTATATGGCCGAGCTCTCGGATCAGGAACAGACCGAGCTCTATCTGGACACGGTGTAAGGGGCGCTGCCCCTCGGCCTTTGGCCTCACCCCGGGATATTTGGGGCACTGTTGAGCGCAAGACCTTTGCCCCTCAACAGTGTGCAAATATCCTCGGGGGGTGAATTGGCCGCAAGGCCAAGAGGGGGGCGGAAAGCCCCCCTGCCTGTTTTCAGACCGCGCCGCGTCTCATGCCTGAAAATTTGATCAAATTTACAGGTGCACGCCGCGTCCCCCTTGCCCGGTCCCGGCCGCGGGTCTAGGCTGGCTGCATTCATCACCACGAGAGTTCCATGCTGATCGGCATCCTGCAAACCGGCCAATCGCCCGACGTGCTTCGGGCCGAGGCGGGCGACTATCCCGCCATGTTCGAGCGCCTTCTGGCGGGCCATGGCTTTACCTTCCGCAGTTATCACGTCGAGGCGATGGAGTTCCCCGCCGATGTGCACGATTGCGACGGCTGGCTGATCACCGGCTCGCGCCATGGCGCTTATGAGGATCACCCCTTCATCGCCCCGCTCGAGGAGTTCATCCGCCGCGCGATGGCGGCGCATGTGCCGATGGTCGGGATCTGCTTTGGCCATCAGATCATCGCTCAGGCGATGGGCGGGCGCGTCGAGAAATATGCGGGCGGTTGGGCCGTTGGCGCGCAGGATTACGATTTTGGCGGCGAGACGATCACGCTCAATGCCTGGCATCAGGATCAGGTGACGCAAGCCCCCGCGGGGGCCGAGGTCGCGGCCTGCAACGATTTTTGCGCCAATGCCGCGCTGGTTTACGGCGACGATGCCTATACGGTGCAGGCCCATCCCGAGTTTCAGGACGGCTTCGTCGAGGGGCTGATGGACACCCGCGGCCAGGGCGTGGTGCCCGAGCCTGTGATGGAGGCCGCGCGCGCGCGTCTGGGCCAGCCGAACCAGTCGGATGCGATCGCCGACCGGATCGCGGCGTTTTTCCTCAAGTCACGGGGCTGAGCCATGTATCGCGTCCCCGCCTTTGCCGAGGACGACCCCAAGGTGCTGGGGCAGATCATTGCCGCGCATCCGTTGGGGATGCTGATCACGGCAGGCCCGGGCGGGATCATGGCGGGGCCGCTGCCCTTCTTTCTCGTCGAAGACGGTGGGCGCCGCCTGTTGCGCGCGCATCTGGCGCGGGCCAATCCTCAATTGGCCGAGCTGGCCGCGGCGCCGCAGGTTCTGGTGACCTTTCAGGTGGGCGATGCCTATGTCAGCCCGGAGTTTTACCCCTCGAAGGCCGCGCATGGCCGGGTGGTGCCGACGTGGAACTATGCGATGGTGCAGGTCCGCGGCACCGCGCGGCTCGATGACAGCCCCGAATTTCTGGCGCGCCAGATCGCGCAGCTGACCGAGGCGCAGGAGGCCGGGCGGCCCACCCCGTCGCGGTGCATGACGCCCAGGAAATAC
>JACXUS010000464.1 GCA_014763785.1 Sphingomonadales bacterium
GGGTTGGAATTCCTGCGCAACTGTTCCGCCGAGGCGCATAGGGCCAATAGCGACCGGCTCGCACGGCTCTGCCGGTTCAGCCGCGCGCGCCTGCCCGTGGTCGCCGAAGAGGCCGGGCTTGCCGCGCTCGTACGCCACGCGGGGGGCTTTTACCTGCACACCGACCGCGCCGAGTTCGAGACCTTCCGCGACAGCCATGCCAGCGCGCATCTCCAGCCGGTCACCGCCGCCGAGATCGTCGCGAAAGACCCGCGCCTGAGCCGGATGACGGATCATTTCGCTGGCGGCTTCTACGCGCCCGAGGACAGCGTGGGCGATTGCCACCTCTTCACCAACGAGCTTGGCGCGCATCTGGGGCGGCTGAACCATGTCACCCTGCGCTACGACACCGAGTTCGAGGGGTTCGAGCGGCAGAACGGCACGATCACCGGCATCCGCGCGGGCGGCGAGGTGATTGCCGCCGATCACGTCATCCTCGCGACCGGGATCGAGACCCCCGACCTCACGCGCCCCTTGGGCTTCGCGCCCAATATCTATCCGGTGAAGGGCTATTCCGGCAGCTGGCGGATCAAGGATGCCGAAGCTGCGCCGACCCTGCCCTTCATCGACGAGGCCGCGCGGCTTGCCGTCGGCGTCTATAGCGGCATCCTGCGGATCACCGCGCTCGCGGAATTCGCGGGCCGCAATCGCGACATGCCCGAGAAGCGGCTCGACATCCTGCGCCGCTATGCCGAACGCCATTTCGCGGATGTGGTCGATCTCGACGATGGCACCTTCTGGACGGGACTTCGCCCGACCACCCCCGCCAGCGCCCCCTATCTTGGACGGGTGCGCGCCTATCCCAATCTCTGGATCAATGCGGGCCACGGCTCGCTTGGCTGGACCGCCTCGGCGGGCTGCGGCGAGCTGCTGGCGCAGGCGATTTCGGGCGAGGCGCGCGAGGTACAAGATGTGTCGGCCCAGGCGCGCTGGCTCGACCCGTTATAAGGAGAGACGATGAGCATCCCGACCCTGACCTATGACGCGATGATCAACCGGCTCGACTGGGCGGAGGCGGTGGAGGCCCTGCGCGAAGGTCACAAACGCCCGCAGGCCGAGATCGGAGACACCTTCCTCGGCCCCGCGACCGGCACGCTGCTCAGCCGCTCGGCCTATGTGCCGGGGCTGGGCTACGGCGTCAAAAGCTTCACCGTCTTCGATGGAAATCCAAAGGCTGGCCTGCCGACGGTGCAAGGCGCTATGCTGGTCTTCGAGCCCGAGCATGGCTGCCTGCGCGCCATCGTCGAGAGCCCGCTCGTCACCGAGATCAAGACAGCCGCCGATAGCGGCCTTGGCGCGCGACTTCTGGCGCGGCCCGACAGCAAACGCCTTCTGATCGTGGGCGGCGGGACGGTTGCCCGTTCGCTGATCGCGGCTTACGGTGCGCTCTTTCCGGGGCTTGAGCGGATCACCCTTTGGACGCGGCG
>JACXUS010000465.1 GCA_014763785.1 Sphingomonadales bacterium
GCGTATCATGCCCCGCCCCGCCCGAGATCACATCATGGCCAAGCCCGGTGCGGACCGTGTCATCGCCCGCGCGCCCCTCCAGATAGTCATTGCCATCCGCGCCGCCCAGCCGGTCATTGAAATCGCTGCCCAGAATGAAGGCCGGTTTGTCGACATGATCCGAGGCCAGCGTGGCGCGATCCTCGACCCAGGTCAGCCCCCGCGTCAGCGCCGAAAGCTGCGAGACGACGACCACGCTGTCACGTTCGGTCAGGTCGTAGAATTCGGATCCGGCGATCCGCTCCAGCGCATCGGTGAAGACGCCCCCGACATGCGCGCCCCAGCCGCCAACCACATTGACGATCGAGAACGGGCCGAAGGGAAAGAGCGGCGAGGCGAAGATATCGTCGAACAGGATGATATTGTCGGTCGAGCTGTCCAGATCGTAGTCCTGACCGCTCAGGAAGGGCAGCGTGGGCGCGGCCGCCTCCAGAAATGTCGCCCAGTCGCCCGCCGCGCGATGCACCACGTCGTTTTCATAGCCCACGTTCAGCACGCGGTCATTCTCTTCATACATCAGGGGCCCGTCATGGCCGATATAGACCGCATCCTCGAAGAAGCCGCCCGCCAGCGTCTCGGCAAAGCGTGCCATCACATTGGTCATCGCGCCGCCGAGCGAATAGCCGGTGACGATGACATCTTCACCGCTCAAGCCCTGCGCCTGCGCGAAACTCGCCACCGCCGACAGCAGCGGTTCCATCTGCGCGCCCATCTCGCCGCTGTTGAGTTGCAGATAATCGAGCACATCGACCGGCGAATTGGTCCCGGTGAACGAGACCGAGATCCGCGTCACCGCCCCCGAGGCATCGGTTTCCGCCAGCAGTTTCAGCTGCGGGCCGGTCCAGGTGTCGCCGGTGATCGGGCTGGGGATCGTGAAGAACCCGTCCCGGTCCAGCGCATCGGTGCCCAGCCCCAGCTCGGCCGGGGTCAGCTCGCGCCAGCCCGCGGGCAGTTCCGAGCGGATCGAGCTCGGCAAGGCGCCCTCCGGCAGGACGGCGTCAATCGTATTGATCAATCCGCGGATCGGAACCCCGACGAAGGGCCCAAGCTGCGAATAGGTCGCCAGATCGTGCGACAGCGTCACCAGCGCTGCCGACTCGTTGGCGGTGTAATTGCGATAATCAAACATACCCATAAGAGCGCACTCCTCTTTGCGACACACGGGGCGGGTCGTGAACGGACCCCTCCTCTGCGCCCCGCGCATAGGAAACACCAGGTGGCGCCGGATCGGCCGGGTAACCTCGGGTAAGATTCGGTCGTAACGTTGCGTCTTGCGGCAACTTTGTTTCCGTGACACCCCTTGCGGGCGGCAGCTCGGTGCCCAGACCGGCGCAACACGGCCCCGCCAGCCGCCCGTCAGGCCACGCCAGGCACCCGCTCATCAGTCCTGCCAGCAGCCGCGCGACGGTTCCCCGCCGCCAGCCCCC
>JACXUS010000466.1 GCA_014763785.1 Sphingomonadales bacterium
CCTGACCGACCGGGTGCGTGCGGGCTTTACCTGGGACGGGGCCCGCGCCGAACTGGCCGGGCTGCCCGGCGGGGGGCTGAACATCGCACATGAGGCGCTGGACCGCCACGTGGCCGACGGGCACGGCGCGCAGGTGGCGATCCGCTGGCTGGGCCGCGACGGCACCCGGCGCGACCTGAGCTATGCCGACCTTGCCGGCCAGGCCGCGCGCTTCGCCGGTGTGCTGGCCGCCCACGGCCTTCCGCGCGGGGCGCGGGTCTTCGGCCTGATGGGCCGGGTGCCGGCGCTGTATGCGGCGGCGCTGGGCACGCTGAAGGCCGGGATGATCTTCTCGCCGCTCTTTTCCGCCTTCGGGCCCGAGCCGTTGCGCACCCGGCTCGAGATCGGCGAGGCCAATGCGCTGATCACCACCGCGTCGATCTATCGCCGCAAGATCGCGCCGTGGCGTGCGGAAATCCCCTCGCTGAAGCTGGTGCTGATCATCGGGGACGAAGCGCCCGAGGATTGCGTCGCGCTCGGCCCTGCGATGGCGGCGGCCTCCGAGCGGTTCGAGACGGTTCGCACCCGGCCCGAAGACCCTGCGCTGATCCATTTCACCTCTGGCACCACGGGGCGCCCGAAAGGCGCGGTCCATGTGCATGATGCGGTGGTGATGCACGCTGCCGCTGGCCGCTATGCGCTCGAACTGACGCCGGGCACGCGCTATTGGTGCACTGCCGATCCGGGCTGGGTGACGGGCACCTCTTTCGGGATCATCTCGCCCTTGGTGAACCGGGTGCGGATGGTCATCGACGAGGCGGATTTCGACCTCGAACGCTGGTACGGCCTTCTCGAGCGCGAGAAGATCGAGGTCTGGTACACGGCGCCGACCGCGATCCGCATGATGATGCGCGCAGGCAAGGAGGCTGCCGCGCCCTACGATTTCTCGCAGCTGCGCTTCATGGCCTCGGTGGGCGAGCCGCTGAACCCCGAAGCCGTGGTCTGGGGCAACGAGGTCTTCGGGCGGCCCTTCCACGACAACTGGTGGCAGACCGAGACCGGCGGGATCATGATCGCCAACACCGCCGCGATGGACATCCGCCCCGGGTCGATGGGCAAGCCCCTGCCGGGGATCGAGGCGGGCATCGTCGTGCGCGTCGATGATGGGCTGCGTGAATGCCCGCCCGGCGAGATCGGCGAGCTGGCGCTGCGTCCGGGCTGGCCCTCGATGATGCGCGCCTATCTGCATGAAGAAGCGCGCTACAAGAAGTGCTTCGTCGATGGGTGGTATCTCTCGGGCGATCTCGCGATGCGCGACCGTGAAGGGTATTTCTGGTTCGTCGGGCGCGCCGACGATCTGATCAAGTCCTCGGGCCACCTCATCGGTCCCTTCGAGGTCGAAAGCGCGCTGATCGAGCACCCGGCGGTGGCCGAATCGGCCATTGTAGGCTACCCCCACGAAGTGAAGGGGAATGCCCTGTAT